>JAYTZZ010000215.1:0-7291 GCA_043741595.1 Hyphomicrobiales bacterium
CTCGTCTCATTCGCGCGTCGCAACGAATTGCTGGTGCTTTCCGACCTCGCCTATGCCGAGGTGTATTTCGACGGCAATCCGCCACCCTCGATCCTGCAAGTACCGGGCGCGATCGATATCGCTGTCGAGTTCACGTCCATGTCGAAGACGTTCTCGATGGCGGGATGGCGGATGGGCTTCGCGGTCGGTAACGAGCGGCTCATCGCCGCGCTCGGCCGGGTGAAATCGTATCTCGACTACGGCGCATTCACGCCGATCCAGGTTGCCGCCGCGGCCGCGCTGAATGGTCCGCAGGATTGCATCGACGAGATGCGCGAGACCTACAAGCGGCGCCGCGATGCTTTGGTGGACAGTTTTGGCCGAGCCGGCTGGGAGATACCATCGCCGAAGGCTTCGATGTTCGCCTGGGCGCCGATCCCGGAGAAGTTCCGTGCGCTCGGATCACTGGAATATTCCAAGCTGCTCATCGAGAAAGCCGACATTGCCGTCGCGCCGGGCATCGGCTTCGGAGAGCATGGCGACGGTTATGTGCGCATTGCGCTCGTCGAGAACGAACAGCGTATCCGGCAGGCGGCCCGAAACCTCCGCCGTTTTCTTGATTCAGCCGACAAGACGTTGCACAACGTCGTCTCGATGACGACCGCGCGTCGCTAAGATATCACCGCTGCTTCCGGGCCACGCCGCGGCGGCGGCCGAGGAGCGAGAAACCCTTGTATCGTCAGAAGTTTAGCGTTGCCGGTGACGTGAGACGATGAGCGTGCCGCTTCGCATCGGGGTCGCCGGTCTCGGAAATGTCGGCTCGTCGCTCGTCCGGCTGATCGCCCGGCATGGCAACGACGTTGCGGTGCGCACTGGCCGGGCAATCTCCCTCGCCGCCGTTTCCGCCCGCGATCGGAAGAAGGACCGCGGCGTCGACGTCAGCCAGTTCACCTGGTTCGACGATCCCGTGGCGCTCGCCAGCGATCTGGGCATCGACACGTTCGTCGAACTGATCGGGGGTGCGGACGGGGTCGCCCATGCCTCCGTGAAAGCGGCAATCAGTGCCGGCAAGCATGTTGTCACCGCCAACAAGGCGCTTCTCGCCAGTCACGGTTTGGCGCTGGCGCGGGCCGCGGAGGACAAGGGCATCAGCCTCAATTTCGAGGCCGCCGCCGCCGGCGGCATTCCGATCATCAAGACGCTGCGCGAGGCGCTCGCCGGCAATACGGTCAATCGCATCTACGGGATCCTCAACGGAACCTCGAACTACGTCCTGACCCGCATGGAACAGGACCACATCTCTTTCGCCGAGGCACTGGCGGCGGCGCAAAAACTCGGCTACGCGGAGGCCGACCCGACGTTCGACATCGGCGGCCACGATACCGCCCATAAACTGGCGTTGCTGACGGCCATTGCCTTCGGCACCGAAATCGACGCGCAATCGATCTACGTCGAAGGCATTTCGTCGATCACCCCGGCCGACCTTGAAGCCGCCGACGAGCTTGGCTACCGCATCAAGCTTCTCGGCGTTGCCAGCCGGACCGATTCAGGCATCGAGCAGCGCGTCCATCCGACCATGGTGCCGCGGTCGTCGGCGATCGCACGGGTCGACGGTGTCACCAACGCTGTGGCGGTCGAGGCGGATTTCGTCGGGCAGCTTGTGCTTTCCGGTCCGGGCGCCGGCGGCGATGCGACGGCGTCGTCGGTCATGAGTGACATCGCGGACATCGCGCGCGGCGACCGGGTCGGCACATTCGGCCGCCCCGCCTCCAGTCTCGAGCCGTACCGCAAGGCGGCAATGCGTCGCCACGAAGGCGGGTATTACGTTCGCTTGGCGGTCTATGACCGTCCCGGTGCGTTCGCGGCAATTGCGCAACGCATGGCGGACGCGAAGATTTCGCTGGAGTCGATCGTGCAGCGCCGCCGTGCGCCGCGTACGAACGCGCCTGACCATCCCATTCCGGAGGCCCCGCAACCCGTCATCCTCATTACCTACGAGACGACAGAGACGGCGATCCGCAAGGCACTCGACGCGATCAAAGCAGACGGTCACATTGCGGACGAGCCGCAGATGATCAGGATCGAGCAGCTAGCCTGAGCGAGCGGGGGCGATGAACCAAATTCCGACAGGAGGGAAGGCAGGGCGGTCTCTAGACCGCATCCTGACGCTGGAACTTGTGCGCGTCACGGAGCGCGCCGCGGTTGCCGCCGCGCGCCTTCGCGGCCGTGGCGACGAAGTCGGCGCCGACCAAGCGGCGGTCAACGCCATGCGCAGCGAGTTGAACCGCCTCGCGATCGAGGGAACGGTTGTGATCGGCGAAGGTGAGCGCGACGAAGCGCCGATGCTCTACATTGGCGAAGAAGTTGGGACGCGAAATGGGCCGAAGGTCGACATCGCTCTCGACCCACTGGAAGGCACGACGATCTGTGCCAAGAATCTGCCGAACGCGCTGGCGGTGATCGCCATTGCGGAGACCGGGAGCCTGCTCAACGCGCCCGACGTCTACATGGACAAGATCGCCATCGGTCCGGGGTATCCGGCCGGTGTCGTCGACCTCGACCGGTCGCCCACCGAAAACATCCGTGCGCTCGCCGCCGCCAAGGGCGTGCCGGTCAGCGAGATCGCGACCTGCGTGCTCGACCGCCCGCGCCATGCCAAGCTGATCGAAGAGCTCCGTGCCACCGGCGCTGCGATCCGCCTCATCGGCGACGGCGACGTCGCGGGGGTGATTCACACCACCGAACCCGAAACGACCGGCATCGACATCTACATGGGAATTGGCGGAGCGCCGGAAGGCGTATTGGCCGCGGCAGCGTTGCGCTGCATGGGCGGCCAGATGCAGGGGCGGCTGCTGATCACCACGGACGAACAGCGCGAGCGGGCGGCACGCATGGGCGTCAACGACGTGCGGCGCAAATTCGAGATGACCGACATGGCGAAGGGCGACGTGCTGTTTGCGGCAACCGGAGTTACCGACGGCAACCTGCTCGCCGGGGTGCATTTCGGCCGCCGGTCGATCATCACCCATACGGTGGTCATGCGCGCGTCTTCGGGCACGGTCCGCTGGATCAAGGCCGAGCATCAGGATCCAGAGAAGTTCGACATCGCGCCGTGACGACGAGAATATCGGTGCGAGAATAGGTTTGGCCGCGGGGGCACGCTATGAACGCACCCATGATTCCCGCTCTCGCCATTCAGAGCACCGGCCCGGCTCCGCGCACGTTTCTCAACGTCGAGAGGTCGGTGACCGGAAAGCGCTGGGCGGAGCGACTCACGATCGAGGGCGCGGCGACGGCGCTGGCCATCGCGCAGCGCCATCAGGTGCCCGACATCGTCGCACGCGTAATGGCGGGGCGAGGGGTCGCCGCCGACGATGCGCCGGCGTTTCTCACGCCGTCTGTTAAGACGCTGATGCCCGATCCGTCGGTGCTCACCGAGATGGACAAGGCGGCGGCACGCATTGCCGATGCGGTGATGGCGGCCGAGAACATCGCGATCTTCGGCGACTATGACGTGGACGGCGCATCGTCGTCGGCGCTGCTTGCCCGCTTCCTGCGGCACCAAGGCCTCGATCCGCGCATCTACATTCCCAACCGCATCTTCGAGGGCTACGGGCCGAACGTGGAGGCGATGAAGTCGCTGGCCGCCGGTGGTGCAAGGTTGGTCGTGTGCGTCGACTGCGGCTCGACGAGCTTCGACGCGCTGGAGGCGGCGAGGGGGCTTGGTTTGTCGGTGGTGGTGCTCGATCACCATGAGGTCGGCGTGTCGCTCCCGCCGGCGGAGGCGATCGTCAATCCCAACCGGCAGGATGATCTTTCTGGCCTCGGCCATCTCGCGGCCGTTGGGGTGACGCTCCTCACGGTCGTTGCGGTGAATCGGGCGTTGCGCGAACGCGGCTGGTACGCGGACGGGAGGACGGAGCCCGATCTGCTCCAATGGCTCGACCTCGTCGCGCTCGGTACGATTTGCGATGTCGTGCCGCTCGTCGGCCTGAACCGTGCCTTCGTCGCCAAAGGCCTGTTGGCGATGGCGCGCCGGCAGAATCGCGGCATCGCCGCACTTGCCGATGTGGCGCATCTCGGCGGGCCGGTCGCGCCCTATCATCTGGGGTTCGTGATCGGCCCCCGGATCAATGCCGGCGGCCGTATCGGCGATGCGGCGCTGGGCGCGCGGCTGCTGGTCAGCGACGACCCGGTCGAAAGCGCCGCAATCGCCGTCGAGCTCGACCGGCTCAACCAGGAACGGCAGGCGATGGAAGCGGTGATGGTCGAGGAGGCGGTCGCCGAGGCGGACGCGGAGATCGGCGCGGGGGAGGGACCCGCCGTCGTTGTCACCGCCAGCCAGCGTTGGCATCCCGGTGTCGTTGGGCTCATCGCCTCGCGGCTCAAGGAACGCTTCCAGCGCCCAGCGATCGCCATCGCGTTTCAGGCGAATGGCGTCGGCACCGGCTCTGGGCGGTCGATCGTCGGCGTCGATCTCGGCCACGCGATCCGCACGGCGGTGGAGCGCGGCATCCTCATCAAGGGCGGTGGTCATGCGATGGCGGCCGGCCTGACCGTCCAGATGACGCGGCTCGGCGAACTCCGCGCGTTTCTGGAAGAGCGGCTCCGTGAACCGGTTCATGCCCACGACGGCAGCCATCTCGATATCGACGCAGCGTTGTCGGCGCGGGGGGCCACCGTCGAGCTGATTGAGCTTCTCGAGCACGCGGGGCCCTATGGCGCCGGCCACCCGGAGCCGGTGTTCGCGTTTCCCAACCACCGGATCGCCTACGCCGACGTGGTCGGCAACGGCCATGTCCGGTTGACACTTGCCTCCGCCGACGGGGCAATGCTGAAGGCGATCGCGTTCCGTGCCGCGGGAACCGCGCTAGGCGACGCCTTGATCGCGGCGCGCGGGCGTTCGCTCCACGTTGCCGGAACCTTGTCCATCGACTCCTGGCAGGAACGCCGACAGCCGAGCCTTCGCCTCATAGACGCCGCCGAGCCGGTGTTGCCCTGACGTTGGTTGATCGCGACCTGAATTGAAGCCATAAGGCCCGGATGCGCGGTCGCTTCATTCCCCTATCGCCGGTCCGGAAGCTCGTCGTCGATCTGACGCGGCTGCGCGTGCCGAGCGTGCCGGTGCAGCGCATGATGAATATCGCCGCGCTCGTCGAGGCGCGGGCGGCGGCGAGGGGCAGGCCGGCATGGAGTGCGATCTTCGCCAAGGCGTACGCGCTGGTCGCCGAGGAAATCCCGCTTCTGCGGCAGGCCTACATCAAGCTGCCGACGCCGCGTCTCTACGAATACCCGCGCAGCACCGTCTCTATGGTGGTCGAGCGCGAATATCAGGGGGAAATGGTCGTGCTGACGACGCTTATTCCTGACCCGGAGCATCTCCCGCTCTCGCTGATCAGCACCATCATCCGCCGCGCCAAGACGGTGCCGCTGGAGCAGGAGAAGAGCTTCAAGCGGATGCTTGACCTTGCCCGCTGGCCGACCTTCATTCGCCGCATGATCTGGTGGCTTGGCCTCAACATCGGCCGCCAGCGCGGCAACTACTTTGGCACGTTCGGCCTTTCCGTTTACTCAGGTCTCGGCTCGGAGTCGCTCCACCCGATCTCGCCGCTGACGGCTGTGCTGAACTATGGTGTGATCGCTCCGGATGGCACCGTCGCCGTGCGCATCATGTACGACCACCGCGTGCTCGACGGTTCGATGGTGGCGCGCGTCCTTGAGCGGATCGAGCAGAAGCTCGTCGCGGACGTATTGGCTGAAATCAGGGCCTTAGGCCCCGGCTCTGCTCCCTAAGGCAGACGATCCCTGCACCGCGGCGCGGGGCCGCAACCACCGGTCGTCGTAGTGCCATCCTTGGTGATGCTCAGGGTGACGGTACCACTTGTGCCCTTCACGAATCCGCGTGCGCTTGCGGTGGAAGGGCCGCTGCTGGAGCTCGACGCGGACGCCTTGGACGCGGCGAAAGCGTAGCTGCCGCCACTGGACACGGAAAAGGTGCTGGATGAGGCTGACCCGGCAAATGCGCTGCCACCGGCCAACAACGAGAGGGCGGCCACGGCAATGATGATTTTCTTCACTGAAACCTCCACGTGAGCCTGTTCTTTGGGCCGCTCAGGTCGCAACGATAACACGCGTTAAGGTTTTGTTAACCATAGGAATACTGGCGGCGCAGGTCGGCTGGCGTGCAGGCGGGTGCGATCGCAACGTTGAGGGGCGTCGTGTGACGCGCTGAGCGAAACGCAATAGTTGCCGGCGAAATACGGCCGGCGACTAATATCGCCGGCCGAGTTTGTCTGGCTTAGGTGTGCGTCCAAACGCGGAAGCGACGCCACCTGACATCCCCAACAGGAGCTGCCGCATATTGAGGGTGTCTTAGCACCATTGGTGGCGTTGTTAACGGATCATTTACTATCAAATAGTCGGGAGCGCGCTCGTTTTTTGGCTCGTTGCGGCGATTTCCGAATCGTCGATATGTGACCGACGTCACATCAGCGCTTCTTGCAATCGCACCTTGCCGCCGCGTCCTCGTATCGGCTGCCAAAAGTGCGCGCGAATGGGGTCCCGCTTCGATCGAAGCGTCGCGGCTAGCGTCTTTGGCGGCAAGACAATAGGAATGCCTGATGGTTGATGGGCGGACCAATCGCAGGCTGGCGGCGAGCAAAACCCAACACACTTGTTCACTCGAATGATCGGAGAAGTCGAATGCAACGGGCTTTGATTGCGGCGTGTTTCACTTTGTTGCTTGGGGCACCGCTCGGCGCCGAAGAACTGACCGCTGAGATGTTTGACACAACCAGTGCTCCGAAAGGTGAACTCAGCGACAGGGCGCTCAAAGCGCAGTGGACCGCCTACCAGCGCGCCAAGGAATGTTTCGCGCATCCGACCTACGCCAAGGGCACGAGCTACAAGCTGACTGTTCTCAGCGCCGACGCGTTCAAGACGCTCTCGCCGAAATCCACCTTTCCCGAGGGAGCCGGCAACAATCTTTGCAAGACGGTTGGGGCCATCTGGCCCGCCCCGAAACCGATCGTTGCGATAAAATTGAACGAGGCGTACGGCGAACAAGATGCCGCCGCACACAGCGTTATCGAATGGGTGCAGCAGGTACTGGGGTTGCAACGCTATCATCCGACGCCAGAGACGGCTGCAGCTCTCAAGGAAATGCTCGTCGCGTGGGCCAAAGCGAAGGGGCTCAGCAGGGGCATCAACGTGAGCTGGGGTGACAAACCCGTGGACTGGCAGATGATGACCGTTATCTCGTCGATCCTTCAGGTCTATATCGAGGTTCAACCCGACTTCACTCCCGACGAGA
>JAYTZZ010000216.1:0-7287 GCA_043741595.1 Hyphomicrobiales bacterium
CTTCAAAACGGGAACGTCGCTGTTCGAAATTGACTATTGGCCAAAGAGTTTCTCGCTCGCCAACTACACCAATGTGCTGACCACCGGCAGCTTCCCGCGCAATCTGTTCAATTCGCTTTTCGTTTCTTCCGTCGTGGTCGGCATCTCGCTGCTGCTGGGCGTCACCGCGGCATACGCGCTTGGCCGCATCAGCTTCCGTGGGCGTGGCGCGCTGCTGCTCCTCATTCTCTCCGTGTCGATTTTCCCGCAGGTTGCAGTGCTCGCCGGCCTGTTTGAGCTCATCCGCACGCTCGGCATCATCAACACGCCGTTTGCTCTGATCTTCTCCTACATGATCGGCGCCCTGCCATTCACGGTGTGGATCTTGACGACCTTTATCCGCGACCTGCCGATCGAGATTGAGGAGGCGGCGATCGTCGATGGCGCCACACCGTGGAAGATCATCACCAAGGTGTTCCTGCCGCTGATGTGGCCCGCGCTGGTGACCACCGGCTTATTGGCTTTCATCGGCGCCTGGAACGAGTTCCTGTTCGCGCTTACGTTTACCTCCAACAACGACCAACGCACTGTGCCGGTCGCCATCGCGCTCCTCTCCGGTGGCACCCGCTTCGAAATTCCGTGGGGGACCATCATGGCGGCTTCCGTCATCGTCACCGTGCCGCTCATCGTCCTCGTCCTCATCTTCCAACGCAAAATCATCTCCGGTCTCACGGCCGGCGGCGTCAAAGGCTAAGGGAAACTCATGGCCAGCCTGCAACTCCGCGATATTCGCAAATCCTTCGGCGCTATCTCGGTCATCAAGGGTGTCGACCTCACAATCGAGTCGGGCGAATTCATCGTCTTCGTCGGGCCGTCTGGCTGCGGCAAGTCGACCCTGCTCCGCCTCATCGCCGGACTTGAGGATATCACCGGCGGCACGCTTGAGATCGACGGCCAGGTGGTCAACGACCTGCCGCCGTCGAAGCGGCACATTGCGATGGTCTTCCAGTCCTACGCGCTCTATCCACACATGACCGTCTACGACAACATGGCCTTCGGCATGAAGCTCGGGAAAGCGGGCAAGGACGAAATCGACAAGCGCGTCCGCGCTTCCGCGGAGATCCTGCAGATCACGCCGTACCTCGACCGCCTGCCCAAGCAGCTTTCCGGTGGCCAGCGCCAGCGCGTGGCCATCGGGCGCGCTATCGTCCGCGATCCGCGCGTGTTCCTGTTCGACGAGCCCCTGTCGAACCTCGATGCCGCGCTCCGCGTAGCGACCCGGATCGAGATCAACAAGCTCCACGAGAGCATGGCTAACGTGACCATGATCTACGTCACCCACGACCAGGTTGAGGCGATGACTCTTGCCGACCGCATCGTCGTTCTCAACGCCGGTATCGTCGAGCAGGTCGGTTCGCCAATGGAGCTCTATCACACGCCGGCGAACACCTTCGTCGCGCGATTCATCGGCTCGCCGTCGATGAACACCGTCCCCTGCGTCATCGAATCGACCGGCGCCGCGGCGACCGTGAAGCCCGAGCATGGCCTGTCGGTGCGGGTGGACGAGATGATCCCGCCTAGCGCCGCCGGCAAGAAGGGCACCTTCGGCGTCCGCCCGGAGGATCTGACCGTCACCACGAGTGGCAACGCCATCTTCGAGGGCCGGATCGAGATTGTCGAAAAGCTTGGCGAGGTGACGATGATCTATGTCAATTGCGGCAAGCCGGACGAGCCTATCGTCGCCAAGCTCGATGGAAACGTCGACCTCGCGAAGGGCGCCGACGTGGCGCTCACCGCGTCGATTGAGAACCTCCACGTCTTCGACGAGAAGGGTGACGCATATCCGCGGAAGGCTTGAATCGGCCCTGTCACGCAAATCTCTACTAAATTGAGCGTGTTTCCCGCCGAGCGCTTTTCGCCCGTTATTTCATTTGCCTAGCCGCCACTGAAATCTTTTTCCCCACCACGCCGAGAGATTGAAACGCCCCGACGTGGCGCCAAAGTGGCTGGTTTCTTAAATGTTTGGCCCAAGAAGAAGTGGCTGCGCCCGGAGGCAATTCCTCCCACCTCGGGGCCGCCAGCCACGGAGCCTTACGCGCGATGTCCGACACCTCCCGCAAGCTCGCGGTCTTTCCGGCCTTTCACAAGGTTGCCGGCCGTCGGGTCGTGGTCGTTGGCGGGGGCAGGGAAGCCGCCGCCAAGATAAGGCTCCTGTCCGAAACCAAGGCCCAGATCGTCGTCTTCGCGCCGTCGCTTGATAAGGAAACCGGGGCCGACCTCATCGCTGCCCACGGCGATTGGCGCGGTGCCGCACCCGTTGCCGCCGACCTCGCCGGTGCCGCGCTCATTTTTGCCGCCACGGGTTCGGAGGAGGGCGATCGCGAGGTCTGGGCGCTCGCCCGCGAAGCCGGTGTTCCGATCAATGTCGTCGACCGGCCCGAGCTCTGCGATTTCTACACGCCGGCGATCGTCAACCGCGCGCCGCTTGCTGTCGCAGTCGGCAGCGAAGGCGTGGCGCCGGTTCTCTCCCGACATGTCCGCGCCCGCATAGAGGGGATGCTCTCACCGGCCTTCGGCGATCTCGCCGGCCTCGCCGATCGTTTGCGCGAGCGCGTGTCGAAGACGCTTGGCACCGCGTCCGATCGCCGCCGCTTCTGGGCGCAGTTCTTTTCCGGAGCCATCGCCGAGAAGGTTTTCGCCGGCAACATGGCCGATGCCGAACTGGAAGCTCTTCGCGAGCTTGAAATCGCCCCGAACAGGTCCGGCCACGTTTCGCTCGTCGGCGCCGGGCCCGGAGCCGAAGATTTGCTGACGTTGCGTGCCCAGCGCGCCCTGCAGGAAGCCGATGTCATCGTCTACGATCGGCTGGTGCCGGAAGCGGTCGTCGCGCAAGGCCGCCGCGATGCCCGCCGCGTCTATGTCGGGAAGGCAAAGGGCGGGCACGCCACCACCCAGGAAGAGATCAACGCCCTCATCGTCCATGAAGCGCGCCTTGGGCACCGCGTCGTCCGCCTGAAGTCGGGCGACCCGCTCATCTACGGCCGCGCCGGCGAGGAAATGGCGGCGCTTCGGGCCGCCGGCGTTTCGTTCGACGTCGTTCCGGGCATCACGGCCGCTTTCGCTGCCGCTGCCGAGAACGAGATCCCGCTGACGCTCCGCGATTCTTCGTCCGCGCTCGTTTTTGCCACCGGCCATGACGCCGAGGGCGACACCTTGCCCGGTTGGGCTGGCCTTGCGCTCGCGGGGGCGACCATCGCGGTCTACATGGGCCGGACCGTCGCCGCTACCGTTGCCGCGCGTCTCATCGAAGCCGGATTGAATGCGTCGACTCCCGTCGCCGTCATCGAGAATGCGTCGCGGGTTGACCGCCGCGCCTACGCCGGCCGCCTCGACGAACTCGCGCGTCTCGCCGATCGGCCCGAACTCACAGGGCCGGTGCTGATCATCGTTGGCGATGTGGTGGCCCAGGGCAACATCGCCGAAGCGCCCGCGGCGCTTTCCGAACTCGTGGCGGCCTGACCGTGTTCAAAGCCGCCAAAGAAGGTCCCGCGAAAGTCATCACCGCCAACGATCTCGGCGACGGCTTGGTCGTATTCCTCGATCACGACGGTGGCTGGACTCACCTGATCGCTGAATCCCGGGTCGTGGAAGATGGCCCCGATCTCGACGGCGCGCTCGCCTACGCCAAGCAGCAGCACGACGCCCGCGTCATTGTTGAGCCGTACCCGATCGATGTGACCGTCACCGGCGGCGTGCCGATTCCGCAACGTCTACGCGAAAAAATCCGCGCCGACCGCGGTCCGACCATCGTCTACGGCGAAGAAGAAGTCGCCAAGCTCCGGGCAGGGGCGGCCTAAGAGGCGAGGAGCGCCGTAAGGCGCGACAGGGAAGTCAAACAAGAGGCGAGGAGCGCCGTAAGGCGCGACAGGGAAGCAGGGAAGTCATGTATCGCTACGACGAGTTCGATCAGGCGTTTGTCACCGAGCGGGTCGCTCAGTTCCGCGGCCAGGTCGAACGTCGCCTGTCGGGCGAGATCACCGAGGATCAGTTCAAGCCGCTCCGCTTGATGAACGGCGTGTACCTGCAACTGCACGCCTACATGCTGCGCATCGCCATTCCCTACGGCACGCTGAGCGCGGCACAGGTGCGGATGCTGGCTTTCATCGCGCGGAAATACGATCGCGGTTACGGGCATTTCACCACGCGTCAGAACCTGCAATTCCACTGGCCGGCGCTGAAGGACATCCCCGACATTCTCGGGCATCTGACCTCGGTCGAGATGCACGCCATCCAGACGTCGGGAAATTGCATCCGCAACGTCACCGCCGACCATTTCGCTGGCGCTGCCCGCGACGAGGTCGTCGATCCGCGCCCCTATGCGGAGATCCTCCGCCAGTGGTCGTCGCTCCACCCGGAATTCATCTTCCTGCCGCGGAAGTTCAAGATCGCCGTAACCGGGTCCGACCGCGACCGCGCAGCGATCCAGGTTCATGATATCGGTCTTCAGGCGAAGCGCGATGCTAGTGGCGCTCTCGGCTTCGCCTACTATGTTGGCGGCGGCCTCGGCCGCACGCCGATGATCGGCCACCTCATCAACGAGTTCGTGCCGGTCGAAGATTTGCTCTCGTACACCGAGGCGGTTCTGCGCGTTTACAACCTCTTCGGCCGCCGCGACAACAAGTACAAGGCGCGCATCAAGATCCTCGTCCACGAGACTGGCGCCGCCGAGATCAAGCGCATGGTCGAGGAGGAGTGGGAGCGCATCCGTCACGGCGCGCTGGCGCTCCCTGACGAGGAAGTCCATCGCATCGAGTCTTACTTCGCTCTGCCGCCGTTGACGCCGCATCCGGCGAAGAGCGTCGTGCTTGAACGCGCCCGTGCGACCAATCCGGCGCTCGGCATCTGGGTCGATCAGAACACCGTCCCACACCGCATCACCGGCCATGCGCTGGTCACCGTCTCGCTGAAGCCGATCGGCGGCACGCCCGGTGACGCCACCGCCGACCAGATGGACCTGCTCGCCGACCTTGCCGAGCGCTACAGCCACGGCGAAATCCGCGTCAGCCATGAGCAGAACCTGATCCTGCCGCACGTCGCGCTTGACGATCTGCCGGCGCTTCACGAGGCGCTCGCCGCCAACAGCCTGGCGACCGCCAATGCCGGCCTCGTTACAGACATCATCGCGTGCCCGGGTCTCGATTATTGCGCGCTCGCCAACGCCCGCTCGATCCCGATCGCCCAGCGCATCTCCGAACGCTTCGCCGATCAGGCCCGGCAGAAGGAGGTCGGCGACCTCAAGATCAAGATTTCCGGGTGCATCAACGCCTGCGGCCATCACCACGTCGGCCACATCGGCATTCTCGGCGTCGAGAAGAAAGGCGAGGAGTTCTACCAGCTCACCCTCGGCGGCTCCGGCGACGAGACTGCTTCCGTTGGTGAAATCATCGGACCCGGCTTCTCGTCGGATGACGTGATCGACGCCGTCGAGAAGGTCGTCGATACCTACCTTAAGGTTCGCGCCAATCCGGAAGAGAACTTCCTCGCCGCCTACCGCCGTCTGGGTCAGGCTCCGTTCAAGGACGCGCTCTATGGCGCCGCTTGACGCTCTCGCCCTCGCCGTTGAGCCGGACGTTGGCATCGCCGCTGAAGCTGCATCGCTGAACGCGCGCTACGGCGACCGCGACGCGAAGGCGGTGATCGAGGTCGCCGCGGAGGAGCTGTTCCACGATCGCATCGCGCTGGTGTCGAGCTTCGGCTCTGAGTCGGCGGTGCTCCTTCACCTCGTGGCGGAAGTCGACCGCAACATTCCGGTCATCTTCCTCGACACCGGCAAGTTGTTCCCCGAGACTCTTACGTACCGCGAGCTTCTCGCCGAGCGCCTGGGGCTGACTGACATGCGCAGCGTGTCTCCCGATCCGGCGCGACTCGGCATCAAGGACAAGCACGGCGCTTTGTGGATGACCAATCCCGACCTCTGCTGCCAGATTCGCAAGACCGAGCCGCTGCAGCGCGCGCTCGCCGGAATGGACGCGTGGTTCACCGGCCGCAAGCGTTTCCAGAATAGCGTTCGCGCCGAGCTCAAGGTGTTCGAGCCGGATGGCCGTCGCATCAAGGTCAATCCGCTCGCCACCTGGTCGGGCGACGACCTGAAGGCTTATGCCGCGCGCTATGCGCTTCCCGAGCATCCGCTGGTCTCGAAGGGCTACCTGTCGATTGGCTGCGTGCCCTGCACGACCAAGGTCGAGGCGGGCGAAGACGCACGTGCCGGCCGCTGGCGCGGCATCGACAAGACCGAGTGCGGCATCCACACCGAACTCGAGATCGACGGCAGCGGCATCTAACGCCGCCGACCATTGGCCGTTCGCTTGCGCCGTGCCATACACACCGCCGTCGTGAACATGGATCGCGTGAGCGTGGCGATGCCCCTCTGGAAATCCGGCGCCTTCGTTGAGGACAACTGGCAGGTCGTCGACGACGATCAGCCGGTGCCCGCCGACGTGGCGGTGGTGCTGAGCCTCAAGCGCTGGCGCGAGGAGCGCGCGGCGCTCGCCACCCGAAACGCGCCAATCGGCCTGCAGATCGATCCGGGAAGCGACTGGATCGACTTGGTCGGAGACCTCCCGCGGTTTCCGCTGATCGTTGTCACTATCCCCAAGTACGCTGACGGCCGGGCATTCTCCATCGCCCGGCTCCTGCGTGAGCGCGACGGCTACAAAGGCGAGATCCGCGCCTCGGGCAACTACATCATCGATCAGGTGCCGTTCATGATGCGCGTCGGCATCGACTCGTTCCTTACGGCCGACCCGCTCCTGATCAAGGCGTTTGAAACCGGCGTCTGGCCGGAGGTGCCGCATTATCTCCAGCCGGCTTACGAACACGGCACCGAGGTGCCCGAGGGCACGCGGCCGTGGATCAGACGGCGCGTCGACGAGTAGCTCGAACTACAGAATTCCCGCGCCCAGCTCCGCCGGCTGCGCATTCGCTCGGAACATCCGGAAGAGTTCGCGCCCCAGCCCGTATTGATTGCCGACGAGGTCCGGCGCGGTCGGCGCGCGGGCGGCGAGATCGGTGGCGTTGGCGAGTACATCAAGCCGCCCGGCCGGTGCGTCCAGTCTGATGACGTCGCCGTCGCGGATGCGGGAGAGGTCGCCACCCTCCGCCGCTTCCGGCGTGACGTGGATTGCGGCCGGAACTTTGCCGGACGCGCCCGACATGCGTCCGTCGGTTATCAAGGCCACCTTAAAGCCCTTGTCCTGCAGGAGACCGAGCGTCGGCGTCAGCTTATGCAACTCCGGCATGCCGTTAGCG
>JAYTZZ010000217.1:0-7275 GCA_043741595.1 Hyphomicrobiales bacterium
GCGTGTGTTCCAATATCCGGAGCTGACAGAGAAGCTCTGCCGGGCTCTTGCTCACAAGGTGCGCGCCGAGGGCTTTGGTGATGTGGATCTGATCGTCTCGCCGGCGGTCGGCGGCATCGTTCCCGGTTACGAGACCGCCCGCCAGCTCGGCGTCCCAGCCATCTGGGTCGAGCGGGAGGAAAGCACGTTCCGCCTTCGCCGCTTTGAAATGCCGAAAGGCGCCCGCGTGCTGATTGTCGAGGATATCGTGACAACCGGTCTCTCAGGCCGCGAAACCATCGCCGCGGTCGAGGCCCTTGGCGCCAAGGTCGTTGCATGTGCGTGCCTCATCGACCGCTCCGGTGGCGAGGCGGAGGTCGGCGTGCCGCTTGTCGCACTCGCGCGCTACAAGGTCCCGGCGTATGCGGTCACCGATATTCCGCCGGAAATGGCGCGCATTCCGGCGATCAAACCCGGCAGTCGGGGGCTGGCCTGAACCATGCTTTTCCGCCGCCGCCAGCAACAGCATCCGCTCTCGCGCCTTAGGGTAGCACTGTGGCCGAGCGTCAGCTGGTCGCGCTCGGCCCAGTATTTCCAGAAGCGGGTGATGCGGTTGACCGGTTCGCCACACGCTGTGGCTTTTGGTTTTGCAATCGGGGTCGCGGTCGCGTTCACGCCGTTCCTCGGCCTTCACATCATTCTCGGCATCGGCATCGCCTACCTCGTTGGTGCCAATCTTGTCGCCGCGGCTCTCGGCACGGCGGTCGCCAACCCGCTGACGCTTCCCTTCATTCTTGCGTCGACCTACCGCATCGGGCGCGTGTTCGTCGGCGGCCCGGCGCATTTCCGCAACGGAAGCGACGTTCCGGCGAACCTCGCCGAAAAGTCGCTGCACGCGATCTGGCCGGTCATCAAGCCGATGCTGGTCGGCGCCATACCTTTGGGTCTCGGCGCCGGTATTCTTGCCTACATCGTCGTGCTGCTCGCCACCCGCGCTTTCCGGACCGTGAGGACCGAGCGCCTGGCCGCGCGACGGCGCGCACAACCCCCGCGCACCGGTGGTCCGAAGATGGAGAGCGTATGACGCCGGCCTCCCACCTTCGCCTCGGCGTCAACATCGATCACGTTGCCACCATCCGAAACGCGCGTGGCGGCGACCATCCCGACCCGTTGCGGGCTGCCGAGATCGCCGAAGCGGCCGGCGCCGACGGCATCACGGCGCATCTCCGCGAGGACCGGCGCCATATCGGTGATCGCGACATCGAGCGGTTGCGCCAATCGATTTCGCTGCCGCTCAACCTCGAGATGGCGGCGACCGACGAAATGCTGTCGATCGCGCTGCGCCATCGCCCGCACGCCGCCTGCATTGTGCCAGAGCGGCGCGAGGAGCGGACGACCGAGGGTGGCATAGACGCGGCTGGCCAGCATAACCGGCTGAAGCATATCGTCGGTGCGCTGACTGACGCCGGAATTCGCGTCTCGCTCTTCATTGAGGCGAATCGGAAACAACTTGATGCGGCGGTCCTCCTCGGCGCTCCCGTGGTGGAGCTGCACACGGGCACCTACTGCGAGGCGTTCCATTCAGGAGCTGAGGCGTTCGAGCGCGAGCGCAGGCGCCTCGCGGACTCTGCTGCCTATGGCAAGAGCCTCGGTCTCGAGGTCCACGCCGGCCACGGGCTCGCCTTCGATACCGTCAAGCCGGTCGCCCGGATCGCCGAATTGTCGGAACTCAACATCGGTCATTTCCTGATCGGCGAAGCAATTTTCGTTGGCCTCGACGAGACCGTGCGCACGATGCGCCGGCTGATGGACGAGGCGCGGGCGGACGTGCAGAACGCATGATTATCGGCATCGGCAACGATACGATCGATATCCGTCGGGTCGAGAAGGTCCTCGAGCGTCACGGCGAGCGCTTCACGCATCGCATCTTTACGGATATCGAAGTGCGCAAGTCCGAGCGGCGTCGTCTGCGTGCTGCTTCCTACGCCAAGCGCTTCGCCGCCAAGGAGGCCTGTTCAAAGGCGCTTGGAACCGGCATGAGCGGTGGCGTTTTCTGGCGTGACATCGGCGTCGTCAACCTGCCGTCCGGCAAGCCGACGATGGCGTTGACCGGTGGCGCGGCAAAGCGCCTCGCCGCACTCGTACCGGCGGGCCATCGACCCGAGATTCACGTGACCATTACTGATGATTTCCCGCTCGCACAGGCACTCGTCATCATAGAGGCCGTGCCGGCGGCGAGCCCTGAGAACCGGCCCTGAAGGCGCCTTGTTTGGCCGGGATAGCGTTGCGCCTGACACGCCAAGCCGGTATGACCGGCAATTCTCCCAATAGCGGAAAGACCTGATGAGCGTGGCAACGGAAAAGCGGGCCAAGAGTGGCGGCGGCGAGACCGTCAAGATCATCATTCAGGCGCTGCTGCTGGCCCTTGTCGTGCGCACGCTTCTCTTCCAGCCGTTCAACATCCCGTCGGGGTCGATGAAGTCGACTCTGCTCGTCGGTGACTACCTGTTTGTCTCCAAGTATGCCTACGGATATTCGCGCTTCTCGTTGCCGGGCGGGCTACACCTTTTCAATGGGCGCATCTGGTCGAAGCCGCCCGAGCGCGGCGACATCGTTGTCTTCAAGCTGCCCCGCGATGACTCGACCGACTACATCAAACGCGTCATCGGCCTTCCCGGCGACCGCATTCAGGTGCGCGGGGGCGTCCTTTATATCAACGACGTGGTGGTGCCGCGGGTACAGGACGGCACGTACGACGATGACGGCTTCACCTACAAGCGCTTCCGCGAGACACTACCTAACGGTGTCACCTACCTGACGCTCGATCGCGATGCCAACGGTTTGGAAGACAATACGCAGGTGTTCGAGGTTCCGCCGGACAACTACTTCATGATGGGCGACAATCGCGATAACTCCACCGACAGCCGTGTTGCGCCAACGAGTGGGGGAGTCGGCTACGTTCCGTTCGAGAATCTCGTCGGCCGCGCCGAAGTCATCTTCTTCTCGGTTCAGGAAGGGGAGCCGGCCTGGGAAATCTGGAACTGGCCGCGCACCGTTCGCTGGGACCGGCTTCTCAAGGTCTTATGAAGGCCGGCAGGGATGAGGCGCTCGGGCCCCTCGAGCAACGCCTCGGCCACCGTTTCAAGAACCGCGAACTTATTCTGACGGCGCTTACCCACGCGAGCGCTGCGTCGACGCGTGACACCTATCAGCGCCTGGAATTCCTCGGCGACCGAGTGCTTGGGCTTATTATCACCGAGATGTTGCTGAAGGCCTATCCCGAGGCGGCTGAAGGCGATCTTTCCCGCCGGCTCGCGGAACTTGTGCGCAAGGAGGCCTGCGCCGAAGTTGCGGCCGCGCTTGATATGGGCGGCTCCTTGCGCTTCGGCGGCGGGAAGGCGCAGCGCGCCGCGCTCCTGACGACGAATGTTCTCGCCGATGTCTGTGAAGCGGTGATCGCTGCGGTCTACCTGGACGGCGGCATCAACGCGGCGCGGAAATTCATCTCCGCCAACTGGAAGGAAAAGCTGCTCGCCGCTCCGGGCCCTCACGATAACGCGAAGGCCGCGCTGCAGGAATGGGCGCAGAGCAAGGGCCTCGGCGTTCCCGACTATACGATCACGGCGAAGAGCGGACCCGACCACGAGCCGCATTTCGATGTCGAGACGAAGGTCGGCGCGTTGCGGCCGGCGCGAGGCGCGGGCCGCACGCGTCGCGAAGCCGAACAGGCTGCGGCCGGCGTGCTCTTGAAGCGCGAAGGCGTATGGACCGACAAGCGATGAGTGTCGCACCGGAGACCGAGGGGGAGGCGCCAACCCGAGCCGGCTTCGTGGCTCTGATCGGTGCGCCGAACGCCGGCAAGTCGACGCTCATCAACCGGCTGGTGGGCACCAAGGTCGCTATCGTCAGCCACAAGGTGCAGACGACGCGCTCGACCATCCGCGGCATCGCCATGGCTGGCCGCTCGCAGATCATTTTCGTCGATACCCCTGGCATCTTCCGACCGAAGCGCCGCCTCGACCGTGCGATGGTGGAGACCGCGTGGGGCGGTGCGCGTGACGCCGACATCGTCGCGCTGCTCGTTGATGCGTCAGTGGGCCTCACCGACGATGTGAAAGCACTTGTCGGCAAGCTCGCGGAAATTTCGCAGCCCAAGGTCCTGCTCCTCAACAAGATCGATCTGGTGAAACGCGAAAATCTGCTGGCGCTGACCGCGGAGGCGAACGCCCTGTTGCCCTTCGACCGGACTTTCATGATTTCCGCGCTGTCCGGCGATGGGCTCGACGATTTCGTCGCGTATCTCGCCGGGCAGGTGCCGCCCGGCCCATGGCTCTACCCCGAGGATGAGGTCTCCGACGTGCCGCTCCGCCAGCTCGCCGCCGAGATCACGCGCGAGAAGCTGTTCGAGCGGCTGCATCAGGAGCTGCCCTATCACGCCACGGTCGAGACCGAAGAGTGGAAGGAGCAGAAGGATGGTTCGGTGCGCGTCGCGCAGACCATCTTCGTCGAGCGCGAGAGCCAGAAGAAGATCGTCATCGGGGCGGGCGGCGCCGTCATCAAGGCCATCTCCATGGCGGCGCGCAAGGAAATCGGCGAGATCGCTGAGACGCCGATCCACCTCTTCCTGTTCGTCAAGGTCCGCGAGAACTGGGCCGACGACCCCGAGCGCTACCGGGCGATGGGGATCGAGTTTCCCAAATAGATCTGTCCCGCTCCTTGTGGTTCGAGGCTAAACTAACCCGATGCAGTGGACCGACGACGGCATCATCATCGGCACACGCCGCCACGGCGAGACGAGCCTCATCGTCGAGCTGATGACGCCTGCCCACGGCCGCCATTTGGGCCTCGTGCGCGGCGGGCGTTCGCGTCGGGTCCAACCTACCCTGCAACCGGGCAACTCGGTCACGGCCACCTGGCGGGCGCGGCTCGACGCCCATCTCGGTCACTATACCGTCGAGGGCACGACCCAGCGCGCTGCGCGGCTGATCGAGGGACCGGCCGGCCTCTACGGCATCCAGGCGCTGGCGGGGCTTTTGCGCCTTCTGCCGGAGCGCGATCCCCATCCAAGGCTCTACGACGGCCTTTTGGCGATCCTCGATTTCCTCGACGATCCGCTGATCGCCGGCGGGCTGATCGTGCGCTTCGAAATCAAGCTGCTCGACGATCTCGGCTTCGGCCTAGATCTGGAACGCTGCGCCGCTACCGGTACCAACGACGATCTCGCCTATGTGTCGCCGAAGACGGGGCGGGCGGTCAGCCGCTCGGCCGGGGAGGCGTATCGCGACCGTCTGTTGCCGCTGCCGCCGTTCCTGATGGAGGCGCCGTCGGTGAGCCGGCCGCGCGTCGCGGAGCTTGCCGATGCGTTCCGTCTCACCGGCTACTTCCTTGCCCGACATGTCTATGAGCCGCGCGGCCTCGCTCCTTCCGACGCCAGGTCCAGTTTCGTGGCGCTGGTGGCGCGGCAGGCGGTCGCGGCGGAGTAGGCCATCGGTCCGGCTCGCCGGCGCCTCCGCTTCATCCGAGCGGCAGGCCTGCGTCGAACTCCCTCAACAGCCGTGCGCGGCCTTCCTCGCCGAGCGCATTGATCTCGCGCCGATACGGTCGGTTTGACCCACGGGTGCCGAGGAGGCGAGCACGCGCTGCATTGACGAGCAGGTTTTTCTCTGCTGGTTCGGCCGCGGCCTTGAGCGCCACTGAGAGCATATCGCGGCAGTGCCGAAGCCACGCCGCGACCTTCCGCTCCGCCGGCCAGGTTAACCACGCAGTGTGGGTATTTGCCGCGTGGTAACGCTTCCGGTAGAGCGGGATGGGAATACGTCTTAGGTCGCCGAAAAGCGCAGCATTCGCCATCGCGACCGTGTCAGCGGCGAAGTCGTCGAAGGGATTGCCCGGAACGTCGGCTAGGCCGGCGAGGGCGCTGACACGGGTCAACCCGCGATACGCGACGGCGTCGAAATGGTTGATCAGAACCGCGGCCTGCCGGGCGAGCGGAGAGCCTAAAACGGGCATCTGGCTGAGAATCTGGTCAAGTTCGCCGAATGTGCGAATGTCGGAATAGACCACCGCCGTTCCAGGTGATGCCTCGGCGACGGCCAGCAGCGACGACAGGTAGTTCGGTTCCAACAGATCGTCCTGTGGCTGTATGCAGGCGTAGTCGGCGCCTCGGGCGACCGCCGCTCCCATCACCTGGACGGCGTTTTTTAGCCATCCGACACGCTCTGCGTGGGTCAATATCTCCACGCGGGGATCGTCAAGGAAGGATTGGCACGCTGCGATCGACGGCTCGTCAGGCCCGTCGATCGAGATGATGACGCGAAGTTCCACGTCGCGTTGTCCGAGCACGGACCTCATCGTGTCGCCGAGAAAGTTCGCCCCCTGCCAAGCAGGGATGCCGACAATGACAAGCGGCCGGGATCGTCTGCTCACTGCGGCAGAATGCGGTCGGCGCACAGTTCGGCAAAGTAGGGCCCGGTCGTGAGCTTGCCCACATCGACGGAGTGATATGTGCCCCGCGACACAATGCCGATGTCGTCGCGCGCGTGGAGCTCGCTCGCCGGATCATGGATATCCGTCTTGCCCCACGCAAACACGTTGCCGCCGATCACCGACACATCGGCAATGCGGTCGGCGCTCATCCCTCTCAACGCCGGAAAGACACCGGCCAGACCCCCAACCGTTCCCTTGATGACCCGCGAACGGAACGGTTCTTCGGCCACTATTGGCCACTCCGGCGGATCGATCTGGTCCGACATCTCGACCCGTCCGGCCGGATACCAGCTGAAGTAAGCGTCTCCGTTTTCGTACGCGACAACGCCACCGAAGGGGCCATGGATGATCGTCATCGAAAGCAACGGTGCCAGGTCGCCGTGGGCCTTGAATCGCAGACCATAGCGGAAGCGGTGGACCCATCGCCGGCGAGGGCGAACACCAAGCGTCGCATCGATGGCGAGGCGCCGGTCCCAAAGCGCGTTGACGACGTGGTCAAATGTGTCGGACGCCTCGCCGCCGGCGCCACTACTCGTCACGGTGAGGCCGGTGTTAGCATCCGCGACCGACTTGACGATCTGCCTCGCGCGAATCTCGACATTCGGCGTGGCTGCCAGGCGATCGCGGATGAGCGTCGCCAAGATCTGCGGGTCGATGGCAATCTCGTCCGTCTCGAACACAGCAGCCACGCGATTGGTGTCGAAAGCTGCCTCCACCTCCGACTGCGCCCAGCGCCGCGGTGGTTCGCTCAGGTCGTTATCGAAGTAGCGACCTCCGGCATCTGTGCATGCGTTTTTGCCGAGTTCGTGC
>JAYTZZ010000218.1:0-7267 GCA_043741595.1 Hyphomicrobiales bacterium
TCCGCATCCTTGTGGAAGAGGATGGTGTCGGCGGGCAGCGCCACGGGACGCATGTACGGGAGCAGCCAATCGAGCGTGATTGGCGCCCCGCTTGCCGCAGTGGCCTCGCGCGTGACGCTGACGAGGCGGCGCATCTCCATGAGCCGCCAGATGTTGATCCCGGCAAGCACGATGCCGATGACCAGCGCCGGATAGTGCAGCGTGACGATGCCGTAGACGACGATCACACCGTTGGCGGCAAGGGCGAGAAGGCGCAGCCAGATGATCGTCCGCATCCAAGTGCTGGCGACAAGCAACGCCAGCGTCAGGTAGACGAGAATTTCCCCGAGAGTCATCTGGGCCCCTCTTGCTAGTTAGCCGGCACAGGCACCGGCACGCCGAGCTTGCCGTCCTTCTCAGCAACGAAGACCGTGCTGGTTGAGGACGAAGTGCCGTTGTCGTCCTTCATGTCGATCTTGATCACGAGCTTCTTGTAGGGCTTCGGCTCGAGCTTCGACATATTGCCATCGGGACCGGGCATCTCCTGGCCGACATTCTTGATATCATCGGCGTCGAGAGGCTGGAGTTCGATGGTGGTAATCTTCTGGCCCATGTCGGCGGTCATCGCCATTTTGTAGAATTCGAGCGCCGCAGGGATCGCGTTATCGGTGAAGAGGAGTGATTCGAGCGTTGCGGCATCCCTCGCCTCGAACGCGGTCTTATAGGTGTTGACGAAGGCAGCTTCCTGATCGGCGGTGGCGGCAAAAGCGGCGCCACCGGCCGACAGCATGCCCGCGACGGCGAGCGAAAGTAGAATGCGTCTCATTGTGGACTCTCCCTGAAGGGAATTTTGCTCCCCAACGGTCAGGATAGCCCAGCGGGGCGGCTTCCCGCTAGGCGCGCGAACCCGTTGCGTCTTCGCACTTTCCGCGATGCACGACCGGCGAAGTTGTCCGCCCCTGTGGAGAACTCGGTCGCCCGAAAGATTCCTTGGGATAGCCACATGTTTTCTTGGGATAGCCACCCCGCACCCCTGTTACGGCCCGAATTCAGACCGTCAATGTTCGCGTACGAGGGTCGCGGCGGTCTTTCGGCATTAACCTGGTTTCAAGGTTAATCCCGCATCACTGGCGTCATGGGGCGTCACCCCGATCCTTTCTGTCGGATCGCGGTGACCCGACAGTGCCAGTTGTGTGCGGAGTAGGGTGTTGGTTGTACGGGGGAGGCGGCGTCCGCGAGTCCGGCGGGGCAGATGGTTTGTGCGCGCGTTGTGCGCAAGCCTTCTACTGACGGTCTCGACGACGACCATAGCGCATCAAGATGCGCTGAGCCGATTCAAGGACTACGCCACCAGCGCCGAGCGCTGGCAGGTGAGGCTTGTGATCGACAAACAAACGAATCAGCGCTCCGCAGCGAAAGTATTCCCTGACGTCGAACGTCGCCTGGCGCAGTTAGCTTCCGTCGACGCAACGACCACCGGATCGGTTCAGCCCACCGCGACGGTTCGCGCCATTCACAACGTCAATCGCCTCGCCAAGGCCGATATGCTGGCGCCGCCGAGGCACGCAATCAGCGCGGGCTTCCTCGCCAGCGCCGCGCTCTTCGCGCCGGCCGATACCGCGGCGAGTGCCATGCGGACTGCATTCGTGCTGCCCGAGGCTGCCAAGCCGGTGGCAGCCAAACCAGTGGTCGCCGCGGTTGTCGTAGCGCCACGCCTCAAGGCGCGGATCGCTTCGGCCGTCGCGGTCGCTGTTGCTCCGGCAGCAGACGAAGCGAAGCCATCGGCGGCCGCCCTTCTCGGCTATGCGCCAAACGACGACGCAGCCGTGGAAAAGCCGTTTGAGGCAGTGCTCGGGAAGGTATCGACCAACGATTTCGTCCTCGATGCGAAGATCGACGACAAGCATGCCTGGCTCAACACCGAGATTCCCGCACGTTCGCGTTCGGCGAGCGAAGTCACCTGTCTCGCCACCGCCATTTACTTCGAGGCGCGCGGCGAAGCGGAAAAGGGACAGATCGCGGTGGCGCAGGTCGTGCTCAATCGGCTCAAAAATCCCGCCTATCCCAAGAGCATCTGCGGCGTCGTCTATCAGAACAAGAGCAAGCGCAACCGCTGCCAATTCTCGTTCGCCTGCGACGGCATTTCCGACCGTATCAAAGACAAGCGCTCGTGGGCGCAAAGCCAGGCGCTCGCGCGCCGCGTACTGAACGACGACCGGACGTTGTTCATGGCCTCGGTCGGAGCATCGACGCACTACCATGCAACCTACGTCAGGCCGCGATGGGCGCGCTCGATGAAGAAGATGGAAAAAATCGGACGCCACGTCTTCTACAAGACGAAGAACGGCGGCTGGAGCTGAGCTTCAGGAACAATCGCCGTAGCGCCCTAGTTATCTCGTCCTGACCATGATCAGGAGGATTGGGCATGCCGACCGAGCGAGCACCGGACTACAACGACAAAACAGACGAGGCTTGGCCGGCCAAGGGAGCAGCGCGAAGCGCGCCGAACCTTGAACCGAACGAGGCGCGCGGAGGCGTCACCCACCACAATGTCCGGGTCGTGCTGGCGGCGAGCATCGCCGGCGCCGTCATCATCCTCGCGATTGTCTATTTCGCCTTCTTTGGCTAGCCGACGACGACATCCAGCCCGAGGTCGAGGGACGGCGCAGAATGCGTGATCCAGCCTGACGAGATGAAATCGACGCCGGTTTCGGCGATGGCCGCGACAGTCTCCAGGGTGATGTTGCCCGAGGCTTCGAGCAATGCGCGACCGGCGATCTCTTTCACCGCAGCGCGCATGTCGGCAAGCGTCATGTTGTCGAGCATGATGATATCCGGCTTCTCGGCCAGCGCCTCGGCAAGCTGAGCGAGCGACGCCACCTCGACCTCTAGTTTGACGCGCGGCGACGCGGCGCGGGCTGCGCGGATAGCCTTCGCCACGCCTCCGGCGACGGCGATGTGGTTGTCCTTGATCAGGATCGCATCGTAGAGGCCGATGCGATGGTTAGTCCCGCCGCCGCAGCGAACGGCGTATTTCTCGAAGGCGCGAAGACCGGGCGTGGTCTTCCGCGTGTCGAGGATGCGGGCCTTGGTGTGTTTGACGCGATCGACGAGGGCGGCGGTGGCGGTGGCGATGCCAGACAGATGGCAGAGATAATTCAGCGCGACACGTTCGGCGGCAAGGATTGCGCGGGCATTGCCTGAAACGCGGGCGGCGATGGCGCCAGCTTCGATGCGGTCTCCATCGTGCAGTATCCTTTCGAAACTGACCGAGGCATCGACTTCGCGAAACGTTGCCTCGGCCAGCGGCAAGCCGGCGAGGACCCCCGGTTTGCGTGCAGCGAACGTTGCCCTGGCCTGCGCACTATGCGGGATCGTCGCGGCGGACGTGACGTCACCCAAATCGCCGAGATCTTCAACGAGGGCCTCGCGGACCGCCTCCGTGACGAGCACCGGCGGAAGGATGGGAAGTTCGTTCACGGCCACCGGCTATTGCGCCGCGGTGAGAGCCGAGGCATCCGCACCGACGCGCTCGGCATCGGCCAGCGTCATGAAGGTGCGATGACGCCACGACGGGTCGGGGTGCGGGAAATCGGAGCGGTAGTGGCCGCCACGACTCTCGGTGCGGGCCAGCGCGCCCGCGGCAATCATGCGGGCGGCGACCAGCATGTTGGCGAAGCGCGGAGATTTGTTCCGGCGCTCGAGGACGGCGATGACATTCAGAGCGCGCTCCATGCCAACACCGTCGCGGACGACGCCGACGTCAGCGCTCATGGTCTTGCGAAGGAATAAGACGTCGGCGGGATCGGGTGCGGGCGCGTTATCCTCGGGAAGCGTGAACACCGACATCAACCGGGCTTGCGGCAGGTGCGCGCGAATATCCGCGGCAACGCGGGCAGCAAAGGCGACGGCTTCGAGCAGCGAATTCGACGCGAGGCGGTTGGCGCCGTGAGCGCCGGTCGACGCCGTCTCGCCACATGCCCACAGGCCATCAACTGTCGAGCGGCCGTCGGCGTCGGTGAGTACGCCACCCATGTGGTAGTGCTCAGCCGGGGCAATCGGGATCGGCTGGGTGATTGGGTCGATGCCGGCGTCGCGGCAATAGCGATAGACGGTCGGGAATTTTTCGGCGATTTCAGCGCCAAGCGCCTCACGGCAATCGAGGAAAGCGCCGCGACCTGCGGCGATCTCACTGTGGACGGCGCGAGCGACGATGTCGCGGGGCGCGAGTTCCGCGAGCGGGTGGAGTGCAACCATGAACCGCTCCCCTGCCCGGTTGATCAGCTTGGCGCCTTCGCCACGGAGCGCTTCGCTAGCGAGCGGCGCGGGATCACGGCCAACATCGAGCGCGGTCGGATGGAACTGCACGAACTCGGCATCGGCTATTACGGCGCCGGCGCGAGCGGCCATGCCGAGGCCACCGCCCTCGGACTCCGGCGGGTTCGTCGAGACGGCGTAGAGATGGCCGACGCCACCGGAGGCGAGGACGACACCGCGCGCAGGAAACCGCACCGCGGGTCCACCGGCCAGAGGACGCGCGACGATGCCGGCGACGCGGTTGCCACGCTTGACCAGTGCCTCGCCGACATAGCCCTCGAACAGACGGATCGACGGCGTGTTGCGAATAGCGACGCCGAGCGCCGCCATGATCGCCGCGCCGGCCGTGTCGCCCTTGACGTGAACGACGCGACGCTCCGAATGGGCGGCCTCGCGGGACATGGCGAGCTGACCCTGAAGATCGCGATCGAACGGGACGCCGTATTCGAGCAAATCATGAACACGGGAGGGTGCGTCGGCGACCATCAGACGGGCGATCTTTTCGTCAACGATTCCATCGCCGGCTGCGATGGTGTCGGCAAGGTGCTTGTCGATGGAATCGCCGGCCGACATCGCCGCGGCGATGCCGCCCTGCGCCATCGCCGAGGAGGCCCCTCGCCCGATCGGCGCGCCGGTGATGACCGTGACGGGACGCGGCGCGAGACGGAGCGCGCAGAAGAGGCCGGCTAGGCCGCCACCGACGATAACGATGTCGTCGGAGGGAGTGGGGCCTGTGTCCGGGCTAACGTCCAACATCCCTTACCCGCCTTCCCCGCGAAAGCGGGGATCCAGGGCGACGTTGTTCCGGACAACCTGCCGCGATTCACTCGTCCACACCTGGGTCCCCGCTTTCGCGGGGAAAGCGGGCAGGAACGAGTGCCTCCCCTTATCTGTCGGTGACATGGCTAGCTCTTCAAATTGATCATGCGCTCGACCGACTGGCGGGCGCGAACGGCGATCATGGGATCGACCGTCACTTCGTCCTTCAGGTAGACGAGGCTGTCGAGAATCTTTGGCAGCGTGATCCGCTTCATGTGCGGGCAGAGATTGCACGGGCGAATAAAATCGATGCCCGGCGCTTCCGCGGCGATGTTCGACGCCATCGAGCATTCGGTGACGAGGAGAACCTTCGGCGGGCGCTTCTGCAGGACCCAATTGGTCATCTTCGAGGTCGAGCCGGTGAAATCGGCTTCGGCGAGAACATCGGGCGGGCACTCCGGATGCGCCAGGATCTGGATGCCGGGGTTGGCGACGCGATATTCGCGAAGCTCGGCGCCGGTGAAGCGCTCGTGAACCTCGCAGGCGCCGTGCCAGGCGATGATCTTGACGTTGGTCTGGGAGGCGACCCACTTCGCCAGATACTGATCCGGCAGGAAAATGACGCTGTCCGTGCCCATCGCCTCGACCACCTCAACGGCGTTCGACGAGGTGCAGCAGATGTCGCTCTCCGCCTTCACCTCGGCGGAGGTATTGACGTAGGTGACTACAGGAACGCCCGGATAACGATCGCGGAGCAGGCGCACGTCGGCGCCGGTGATCGATGCAGCGAGCGAGCAGCCGGCGCGGGTGTCGGGGATAAGCACGAGCTTGTCGGGGTTCAGCAGCTTCGAGGTCTCAGCCATGAAATGCACACCGCACTGGACGATGACGTCGGCGTCGCTCTTGGCGGCAGCGATAGCGAGCTGGAGGGAATCGCCCTTGATGTCGGCGACGCAATGGAAGATTTCCGGCGTCTGGTAGTTGTGGGCGAGGATAACGGCGTTGCGGACCTTCTTCAGGTCATTGATCGCCTTCACGTACGGCGCCATGACCGGCCACTCGATCGCCGGGATGACCTCTTTCACGCGCTCGTAGAGGTGCGCGGTCTCGCGCGCCACGTCGTCGGTGTATTCGAGCGACGGCATCGGCACTTCGGCAAAGCGCGAACGCGCCCGCTGCCGGTTGGTCTCCTTGGCCTGGTGGAGTGTCGCCATCGCCGCTCCTCCCGATATATACTCATTTTGAGTATATATCGGCGCTGAAAAATACCGGCCGAAGGCCGGGTGCGCCAAAGATATAAGCACGCGCAGAGCAAAATTCCAACGCGCGATGCATGATTCTTATGCATCGGTCGCATGATCAAGTTTCATGACGCGGCCGGCCGTTGCCCGGACTAGTCTCAGCTGATGGCCATGACCGATTCCGCCAAGCGCCCTCTCCTCCAATCAATCCCCGTCATTCTGGTCGCAGGTTGTCTGATCGCCGTTCTGAATGGTGGACCGCGGACGACGATGGGTTTCTTCCTGACACCCATGTCGAGCGAATATGGCTGGGGTCGCGAGGTCTTCGCCCTCGCCATCGCAATCCAGAATCTCGCCTGGGGCGTCGCGCAACCGTTCGTCGGCATGCTCGCCGACAGGTTCGGCACGGCGCGGGTGCTTACAGGCGGGACACTGCTATATGTGCTCGGCCTCGTGCTGATGGCGAGGACCACCGATCCGCTGACGCTGCAATTCACGGCGGGCGTGCTGATCGGCCTCGGAATTTCCGGCTCGGCGTTCATGCTGGTAATGGCGGCCTTCGCGCGCCTTTTGCCAGAGAAGATGCGCACGCTCGCCTATGGGCTTGGAACGTCAGGCTCGTCCGTCGGGCAGTTCATTTTCGCCCCGCTCGGTCAAGGCTTCATCCAATGGTACGGCTGGCAGACGGCGCTCCTCCTCATGGCAGGGTTCGTGGTGCTGATCCCCGTCCTCGCCTACGTGGTTCGCGGCAAGCCGAAGGCGATGCCGACCGTCCCGGGAAAGAGCGACCAGTCGATCCCGGAGGCGCTCCGCGAGGCGTTCTCGCACGGGTCATACCGGCTCCTGGTGCTCGGCTTCTTCGTCTGCGGGTTCCAGGTGGCGTTCATTATCGTCCACCTGCCGCCATATCTCGCCGACATCGGCATACCGGCGATCTACGCCGGCTATTCGCTGGCGCTGATCGGCCTCTT
>JAYTZZ010000219.1:0-3083 GCA_043741595.1 Hyphomicrobiales bacterium
GGGGCGGTGGTGTTTTTCGCTTCGCCGGCGGCTTCGCTGATCACCGGCCACACCATCCTGATCGACGGCGGCTGGACGGCACGGTAGGAGCGCGGGAGCGCACCGCCGTAGGCGGCGCCTGCCCCGATCACGTGTGGTGCTTCGGCTTCGCGAACCCGATCGGCGGGAACACCCAACCGAGAAACGCCAGAGCGCGGTCCTCACCGGAGACCTTACCGACCGGCCTCTTGGCGCCGCCGGCCTAGGATTGGTGGAACCTAGGTGGAACCTTTCATGGGCGTCGCGCGGGTCTGGTAACCCGTCGAAGAACATAAATGTCTTTAATTTCAACTATTTACTTGGTGGGCGCAGTAGGGATCGAACCTACGACCCGCTGATTAAGAGTCAGCTGCTCTACCAACTGAGCTATGCGCCCGCCTTCGCGGGGATGGGCTAAAAGCCCGTCCAAGGAGGCGGTTGCTTAGCAAAGCACCCCTGCCCTGTCCAGTTAGTCCCAAGGCTGGTCTCCGGGCCCTAAAGGCGCGGCTGCTTGAACACCTGGATCTGGTGGCCATCCATGACGACGCGGCCCTCCTTGGCAAGAGCGCGGAGCTGTTTGTTGACCGCCTCGCGGCTGGCACCCAGCATTTGAGCCAGCATCCCTTGCGTGAGATCGAGATCGACAATCGCAACGTCCTTCTCGACACGGCCGTGGATCACCGCGATCTGCCGGAGGAGGACGACAAGGCGATAGCGAAGGTCGTGGAAAATCGCCTGATCCACCTGACCATTGGCGGCGCGCAGCCGCTCGCAGAGCATCAGCAAAACCTGCCGGGCAAGCTTGGTCGAGCTGTCGAGCAGGTCGCAGAAGGGGCGATGCGGAATGAAGATCAGCTTCGTTTCGGTCAAAGCCGCTGCGCCGGCGCTCCGCGGCAGCCCGTCGATGAGCGAAATCTCGCCGATCATCTCGCCGTCCTCAAGCAGGCTGATCGTCGCTTCGCGCCCATCCTCGGCGGTGAGATAGATGCGGACGATCCCCTGGATGACAATGTAAAGGCCGTCGGACTCCTCGCCCTGCGAGAAGAGCACGCCATCGGGCGCCAGCGTCGTCTCGCGCACAATGCCCGCCAGCCGGCGGAGCTCGCTTGAATCGAGCCCGCTGAAGACAACACTACGGCCAAGCCAAGCGGCAACTTCGGCAACCGACATCGTCTGTTTCCCCCCGCCGCTCCCTACCATCGCCGAGCAAATATGGCGAGCGGACCAGCGGAGCGATTTTGCCCAGAACGGCGATGCCTTGCTTTGTCGATCGACACCATGATATTGCAAATCATTCGCATTTCAAATGCGTTCAAGATTCGTTTGAGATTCCGTCATGGCCGCTTGGACCGAACGACCCCTATCGCGCCGCGCGGCCCTTGGCGCAGCGGCTCTTGGCGCGATGAGCGCAGGCCTCGCGCGCCCCGCCTTCGGCCAAACAGATCACATGGCGATGAGCCCCACGACGGCCGGGGCGCCGAGCCCGCACGGCGATCACGGCGAGAACCGGTTGGTCGGCGCGGTCGATCACGTGAAAAACGGTTTCGACCCCGCGGACATCATCAGGGATTTCGACTACGGCACGGCGAAGATCGATCCGGACGGACGCCCGGCGCGCGAATGGATCGTGACGGCGATTGAGCGCGAGATCGAGATCGCGCCCGGCATCATGTTCCCGGCATGGACGTACAATGGGCGAGTCCCGGGACCAGCGCTTCGCTGCGTTGAAGGCGAGCGGCTGCGCATCCTCTTCCAGAACGGCGGAAGCCACCCGCACTCGATGCATTTTCACGGCATCCACCCGGCGCGCATGGACGGTGTGCCCGGCCGCGCCATGGTCAACCCGAGCGAAGACTTTACCTACGAGTTCGAGGCCGCTCCGTTTGGCTGCCACCTCTACCATTGCCACGCGCTGCCGCTGAAGCGGCATATCCACAAAGGGATGTACGGCACCTTCATCGTCGATCCGAACCCGGATCTGCACCCCGTCGAGCGCGCCGCCGCGCTTTCCCGCCTTCACGGCACGCCGGAGAACGCAGGTTGGCAGGAGCTCGTCGGCGTGATGAACGCGTTCGATACCAACTTCGATGAGGAGAACGAATTCTACGCGTTGAATTCGATCCCGTTCGCCTATTTCGACAAGCCGATCCGCATCGAGCGGGCGAAGCCGGTGCGCTTCTATCTCGTCAACATCACCGAATTCGATCCGATCAATTCATTCCACCTCCACGCCAACTTCTTCGACTACTACGACCACGGAACGACGCTGACGCCAACGTCGCGCACCATCGACACGGTGATGCAGTGCCAGGCGCAGCGCGGCATCCTGGAATTCTCGTTCGCCAACCACGAGCCCGGCCTCTACATGTTCCACGCTCACCAATCCGAGTTCGCCGAACTCGGCTGGATGAGCCATTTCGAGGTAGTGTGATGACCAGCACCCGCCTCTGGCTTGTGGTGCCGCTGATCGCGCTCGCGGCGATCATTGCCTACCTCCTCCTCGGTCGTCCCCTTGCCGATCTCACCGCGTCGGCGCCGCCGGTCGAGGAAATCACCTTCGACACGGTGCGTCTGACGCCTGACATGATTTCGCTCACCATCCGCGCCGACGGTTCGGAGCCGATCACGATCGCGCAGGTGCAGGTCGACGGCGCCTATCGCGTTTTCACCGCGACCCCCTCGCCTACCATCGGCCGTCTCGGCTCGGCGCGGATCGACATTCCCTATCCGTGGATCGAAGGCGAGGCGCATCACATCGCGCTCCTGACCAACACGGGCGTGATGTTCGACCACACGATCGAGGTCGCGGTGCCGACACCGGAGTGGCAGGCGGCGACCGGCGGCGAACTTTTGCTCATCGGCATTCTGCTCGGCATCGTGCCGATCGCCATTGGCCTCCTCGCCTACCCGGCGCTCCGCACCATCGGGCCAGCGGGCTTCCGTTTCCTGCTGGCGCTGACCGTCGGACTCCTTCTCTACCTCTTCATCGATACGCTGACGGAAGGTCTCGAGAAGGGCGCGGAGACGCTCAATCGGCTGCGCGGGACGACCGTCGTCTGGGTTGC
>JAYTZZ010000220.1:0-7214 GCA_043741595.1 Hyphomicrobiales bacterium
ATGTGGGGAATTCCGCTCGACGTTCTCCGGGCCAAGGACGATGCGCCTGTGCTGGACGCGGTGAAGTTCGCAATGCTGGATCCGCAGGCGTTCGTCGCGCGTGTTCAATATCTCTACGAGAACCCGGAAGAAGAGGGCCACGATGAACTGGAAACCAGGGACGGCAGGTTCATCGATCGCCACACCGGCGTCCTTCGCACCGCTACCGGACAGTATCTCGGTCGCGTCTGGTTCTTCCGCGACATAACCGAACGCAAGCAGGCCGAAGCTCAGATTCTGCACGCCGCGCGCTGCGATGCGCTGACCGGGCTCGTAAACCGTGCCGTCTTTATGGAGGCGGTCCAGCACGCGATCGCGCGTGCCAGGCGCGGCGAGAGAAGCTTCGCAGTGCTTTTCCTTGACCTCGACGAGTTCAAGGACGTGAACGACACCCTCGGTCATCCGGTCGGCGATGAATTCCTCCAGGCTGTTGCCGAGCGGTTAACGTCGACTACGCGAGCCACCGATATCGTTGCGCGTTTCGGTGGCGATGAGTTCGCCGTGATGATGGCGGATATCGTTGAACCAACTGATGCGGCGTTTCTGGCGGACAAGCTTATCGATGCAATGAGGGAACCCGTCCTTGTCCAAGGGAACGATATTCGCAGCGGCGCCAGTGTCGGCATTTCCTTCTTTGGGGCGGACGAGCCCGACGCGGAGACAATGCTGTCTCGCGCGGACCTCGCTCTCTATCAGTCAAAATTGGAAAGCCCGGGAGGGTATCGGTTCTTTACCGACACCATGGATACCGAGGCCCGCACGCGCGTTACGCTCAGTTCGGAGCTGCGCGAAGCGATTGCTTCGGGGCAGCTTTTTCTGATGTACCAGCCGCAAGTCGACTTCGAGACAGGGCTCATTGTCGGTGTGGAAGCGCTGGTTCGCTGGCACCATCCTTCGCGGGGCGCCCTTGGACCAAATCAGTTCATACCCATGGCCGAGAAAAGCGGCCTCATCGCGGCCCTCGGTCATTGGGTTCTGCGCGAAGCGTGCCGCCAGGCAAAAGCGTGGCTCGATGCCGGCATTGCGCCTGACGTGACGGCTGTCAATCTTTCGGCCGTGCAGTTCAAGCGGTCGTTCGAGTTGGAACGGGACATCGCGGCGATCCTGGCGGAGACCGGCCTGCCCCCACATCACGTCGAACTCGAACTGACAGAAACCGTCCTCATGACTGCGTCGCGCGAACACAACGATGTTCTCGAACGGCTTCGCGAAACCGGAATCCGGCTTGCGATCGACGATTTCGGCGTCGGGTACTCTTCCCTCGACTACCTGCGCCGGTTCCCCGCCGATCGCATCAAGATCGCGCAGGACTTCGTCGAGCACATCACAAACGTCTCGGGAAGCGCAGCCATCGTAAAGGCTACGATTGGGCTCGCTCGGGAGCTGGGTATCAACGTCATCGCCGAGGGTATCGAGTCGCCGGAGCAGCTTGAACTGCTGAAGGCGTGGGGATGTCGCGAAGGACAAGGTTTCTATTTTGCCAAGCCTCTGTCGGCCGAAGACCTCACGCCGCTGCTGACCAAGGGCAGGATTCTTCGAGGACAGGCGGTTCCCGCCAAAACCGCGGCTTAAGGGAAGATAGTCGATCGAAGATTGACTCGATCCGTAAGGATCAGCATTCGATTCACCAAATTCGAAACAAAATGTAGGCACCCTCCTTGCGGCACGCGCGGGGGGCGCACATCTCAGATTGTAAGATGGAAGCGTATATCAGCCACGGTGCTGCCTCCCGGAACCGGCGCGCGGAGCCACGCGCCCGTACGCTAAAACGCGGCCTGATCGTCTTCCACGACGGCCATTCCGTATTCGACTGCACCATCGGCAATCTCTCGTCAGGCGGCGCGAAACTATTGTTCGGTGAAGCGGCCGGCGTTCCGAACCATTTCAATCTGGCCATACGGCCAAGCCGCGATCGGAGGCCGTGCACGGTCCGCTGGCGCAGCGAAAGCGCCCTCGGCGTTTCCTTCGACACTCTCCACTAGGCAAGGTGGCGGGATCAGGTTCGTGCGCGTTCACGCGTTGGTTCACATCGCCTGAAGAAACGCCTTCGCCGCAGCGCCGTGCTCGGCGCGAAGCCTGGCGACATCGACGCCGACCGGCATGCCGTCCACTACCTTCCACGCGCCCTTCACCATGACCCGGTCCGCCGCGTGCGCCCCACAGAGGACGAGCGCCGCCAGTGGGTCGCCGGCCCCCGAGAAGCGGAGTTCGTCAAGAGTGTAGAGAGCGAGATCGGCTTGCTTGCCGACGGCGATCACGCCGAGGTCGTCGCGGCCGAGACAGCGGGCAGAACCTTCCGTGGCCCACCGAAAGGCATCAAGGTGGGTAACTGACGCCGCGTCGTAAGTCAGCCGGTTGATCATCAGCGCGTGGCGAACGCTTTCCATCAGGTTGGAGTTGTCGTTAGACGCCGAACCATCGACGCCGAGACCGACCGGGCTGCCTGCGGCCTCGAGTTCCTTCGTCCGGCATTGGCCGGAGGCGAGCGTCATGTTGGACGTGGGACAATGGCAGATGCCGACCTTGTTCCGTCCGAGACGACGGACCTCTTCGTCGGTGAAGTGGATTCCGTGAGCGAGCCAAACCCGGTCGTTCAGCCAGCCGCATTCCTCCAGATAGTCGACCGGCCTGCAGGAGAAGTGTTGCAGGCAATACTCGTTCTCGTCGCGGGTCTCGCCGAGGTGCGTGTGGAGGCGGCAATTGTGTTTCTCGGCAAGGCCGACCGTATCGACCATCAGCCGCTTCGTGACCGTGAACGGAGCGCATGGCGCCAGCGCCACTTGCAGCATCGCTCCTTCACCCGCGTCGTGATAGCGGCCAAGCACGCGCTCGCAATCCGCAAGGATCGTGTCTTCGTCCTGCACGACGCCGTCCGGCGGCAATCCGCCGTCCTTCTCGGACAGATTCATGGACCCGCGGTTGAGCGTCATGCGGATGCCGACTGCGGCGGCCTCCTCCGCCTGGATGTCCATCGCCTGTTCGAGGCCCACCGGATAGAGATAGTGGTGGTCCGAAGCGCAAGTGCAGCCCGACATCAGAAGCTCTGTCTGCGCCAGCCGCGTGGCGAGACGGAACGCCTCCGGCGTCACGTTCTTCGCCCAGATCGGGTAGAGCGCCTTCAGCCAGGGAAAGAGTTCTTTGTTGATCGCCGCCGGATGCGCCCGCGTCAGCGTCTGGAAAAAATGATGGTGGGTGTTGATGAGGCCGGGAATGACTACGTGGCGCGAGGCGTCAAAGACGTGGTCGGCTTTCTGGCTAACCTGCTTCCCGCGACCGACGAGCTCGACGATCTTACCATCCTCGACCACGATTCCGCGCTCAGCACCTTCGGCGAGCACCGCCAGCGGATCCTTGATCCAGAGCCGCATCGTCAGCCGGCCTTGGCCGCGATCGCTTCGACCTCGACCAGGAATTCGGACCTGGTGAAGCCGGCGACGATCATCAGCGTTGAAGCCGGCGGTGGATCGGCGACGAAGCGGTCGCGGACAGTCATGTAGCCTTTCATGTGCTCGCGGGTGGTGACGTAGGCGTTCAGCCGGACGATGTCGCCAAGATCCATGTCTGCCTCGGCCAGGATCGCCGCGATGTTCTGGAAACAGACTTCCGCCTGGCCCTCGACCGTCGGGGGCAGCATATCGCCGACGCGCACGCCGAGCTGACCCGAACAGAATACCAGACGGGCGCCGGGGAGAACCGCGATGCCGTGGCTGTAACGGCCAAAGGGCGCACGGATGCCGGCTGGATTGAGCGGACGTTTCATCGGTGGCCCCGGCAATCGCGTTTGCCCGGCCACGCTACGATTGGGTTGAGGCCCGTGACAAGGTCAGCCAAGCCCTTCACCCACTGAGGAGCGACTGACTGCTGCTTTCTTGTGCAACTTCCTTGGCCTAAACTGCTAGATGACGCGCCAGCTTTGCTGGGTGGCGGCCGCGGCCGGATTTGGGCAGCGGGGTTCATGGCATACCTTTTGCGATATCCAAGGATTGGCTCTGGCGCGACGCGAGGGGACGCGACGACGCTCATACTCGTCCAACAGGAAACGTGGCGAGAAGTCCCCGGCCACGGTGAGGGAGAATGACAACCATGAGTATTCTGAGCAGGACGACGCTTGCTCTTGCCGCAGGCGCTGCGGGTCTGGCCATGGCCGGACCTGCGTTGGCACTCGACGAGGTCACTTTCGGCACCAACTGGGTGGCCGAGTCGGAGCATGGTGGCTTCTATCAGGCCGTTGCCGACGGCACCTACGAGAAGTACGGCCTGAAGGTCACAATCATTCCGAAGGCGGATGAGGCGATGTTGCTGGGCGGCAAGATCGACTTCTACATGGTCGGCAACCTGCTGCAGACGTTCTCAGCCGCCGAGCAGAGCGTCCCCGTGCAGGTAGTCGCCGCGATCTTCCAGAAGGATCCGCAGATCATCATGGCGCACCCGGAGAGCGGCCTGAAGACCTTCGGCGACATCGCCAAGCTCAAATCGCTGTTCATCGGCGACGACCTCTTCGCCTCCGGCTACCGCTGGATGGAGTCGGCCTACCCGGGCATCACCGACGAGCAGCGCAAGCCGTACAACTATTCGGTTGCGCCGTTCCTTGCCGACAAGGAGTCGGGCCAGCAGGGCTACCTGACCTCGGAACCCTACGCGGTGAAAAAGGAAGGCGGCTTCGAGCCGACGGTCTTCCTGATGGCTGACGCCGGCTATACAACTCCTGCGACCATGATCGAGGGGATGGCAGATTACGTCGCCAAGAATCCCGATGTCACCAAGCGCTTCGTCGAAGCCTCGATCATCGGCTGGTACAACTATCTCTACGGCGACAACAAGCCCGCCAACGACGTCATCAAGAAAGATAACGCTGACATGGACGACGCCCAGATCGCGTTTTCCATCAAACAGATGAAGGACTATGGAATCGTAGTCTCCGGCGCTTCCGCGGATGGCGGCATCGGCTGCTTCACCGACGCCGGCGTGAAGGACTTCTACGACAAGATGGTGGCCGCCAAAGTGGTCAAGGCGGGCCTCGACCTGTCGAAGGTCTACACGACCCAGTTCGTCTGCAAGGGCCTCGGCAAAGAACTGGTGAAGTAGCCGAGTATTGCAGGTTCGATAACAACGACGCGGGCGCGACCGTCTAGGGTTGCGCCCGCCTGAAATCTGAACCGTGAAGGATCGAATGCGCTTGCAGACACCCATCGTTCAACCTTCGACCGTACCCGCGTCGCCGACGCTTCGGTCAGGTGGCAAGCCGCTGGTCTCTCTGCGCGGCATCTCGAAGACGTTCTCCAACGGCACGCTCGCCTTGAAGGACATGTCGCTGGACGTCCGCAAGGGCGAGTTCGTCAGCCTGCTTGGGCCTTCCGGCTGCGGAAAGTCGACGGTGCTGCGGATCATCGCCGGGCTTGGGGAACCGACGTCGGGGACAGTCGAATGGCCGAGCGCCACATCCTACGATGCCGAAGGCGCGCCGGACCGCGAGATCGGCTTCGTCTTCCAGGAACCGACGCTGATGCCCTGGGCGACGGTCGCGAAGAACGTCTGGCTACCGCTTCGCCTGAAGGGCGTGTCGCAGCGGGGTGCGACCGACCAGGTCGCGGAAGCCCTCCACATGGTCGGACTCGAACAATTCGCCGACGCCTATCCGCGCGAGCTTTCCGGCGGCATGAAGATGCGCGTGTCGATTGCCCGCGCCCTGATCACACGGCCACAGCTTCTCCTCATGGATGAGCCTTTCGCCGCGCTCGACGAGATCACGCGCTTCAAGCTGAACAATGACCTTCTGCACCTGTGGGAGCGCTTCGGCTGGACGGTTATTTTCGTGACTCACTCGGTGTTTGAGTCGGTCTATCTCTCCGAACGCATCGTCGTCATGGCCGCCCGTCCCGGCCGCGTCTTCAAGGACCTCACTATCGACGCGCCCTACCCGCGGAACGACGATTTCCGCACCGCCACAGTCTACAACGACAACTGCCGCAAGACCTCGGACGCCCTCAACGAGGCTATGGGAGAGCGGCCGCATTGAGCGCCATCAGCACCGGCAAGCTGGAACGCGACGCGACGACCACCGAGGTCGATGACCGAGCGCCGCCGGCGCTGCCGCGCGACGGCGTCGCCACGCGCGTTGTCCAGATCGCGGTGCCGGTGATCATGCTCGCGCTGCTGGTGCTGGTCTGGCAGATCTACACCACTGCGGCGAAGGTGCCGCACTACATCCTGCCAAGCCCGTCGCGCATCGCCCAGGCGTTCGCTGAAGATCACGAGATGCTCTTCAAGTCGCTGTTCATCACATTGCAGACGACATTCCTGGCGCTCGCCATAGCATTGGCGACCGGCGTGGCGCTCGCCATCCTGATGGCGCAATCGCGCTGGATCGAGCTGGCGCTCTTTCCCTATGCCGTCATCCTGCAGGTTACTCCCATCGTCGCTATCGCGCCGCTCATCTTGATCTACACCTCGACCACCCAACAGGCGCTGCTCATTTGCGCGTGGCTCGTGGCGTTCTTCCCGGTCCTCTCCAACACAGCGCAGGGGCTGCGCTCGACCGATCACAACCTCCTAAATCTGTTCGAACTCTATGGCGCCAGCCGCTGGCAAACTCTGGTTCACCTCCGCCTGCCGAATGCCCTCCCCTATTTCCTTGCCGGCTTGCGGATCGCCGGAGGCCTTGCCCTCATCGCCGCCGTCGTCGCCGAATTTGCCGCCGGGACCGCCGGCGCGAACTCCGGCCTCGCCTTCCGTCTGATCGAAGCACAGCACCGGCTCAATATTCCGCGCCTGTTCGCAGCACTGGTGCTCCTGTCATTGACCGGCGTACTGATCTTTGCCGCAACCAGCTTCGTCTCGTACCTCCTCCTCAGGAAGTGGCACGAAAGCGCCGTTCGCCGGGAGAACTGAGGCCATGGCGAAAGGCTTCGCCGCCGTGCCCCGCGACAAGCGATACGTGCTTGCCAACGCGACGCTCCCCGCGGTGCTCGTCGATGGGTTGGCCGGCAAGGCGGACAATGACGGGCTGATCGGCGCCGATATCACGGTCAAGGACGGCTTGATCGAACGCGTCGATGCGCCGGGCCGACGAACAACGCTCCCGAAGATCGACCTCGACCGCGGGATGGTGTGGCCCTGCTTCGTCGATATGCATACCCACCTCGACAAAGGTCATATCTGGCCGCGACAGGCGAACC
>JAYTZZ010000221.1:0-3067 GCA_043741595.1 Hyphomicrobiales bacterium
CCGATTGATGAGTGGACGGGGCAAGGCGAAGCGCGTCGGATCACCGCGCTTCGCAGCCGCTTCCACCGCTGGACCGCCCGGATAGACAAGTCCGAGGAGCTTCGCCGCCTTGTCGAAGGCTTCGCCGAGGGCATCGTCGATAGTGGCGCCGATGCGATGGTAGTGGCCGACTCCTTCGACGGCGAGGAACTGCGTGTGGCCGCCGGAGACGAGGAGGAGGAGGTAGGGAAACTCGAGATTGTCGGTGAGGCGCGCCGTCAACGCGTGGCCTTCGAGGTGGTTCACGGCGACGAGCGGCTTCTTTGCAGCGAGCGCAATCGCCTTGGCCGTCGTAAGGCCGACGAGCACGCCGCCGATGAGGCCGGGACCGGCGGTGGCGGCGATCGCATCGATTTTGTCGTAAGTCAGTGAGGCTTCGCCCATGGCAGCGCGGACGATGCCGTCGAGCGCCTCGACGTGTGCCCGGGCGGCAATCTCGGGGACGACACCGCCGTAAGCGGCATGGTCGTCAATCTGAGAAAGCACAATGTCCGACAGGATGCGGCCGGAACCATCAGGCTGGCGCTCGACCACGGCGGCGGCGGTCTCGTCGCAGCTTGTCTCTATGCCGAGGACGATCATCTGGAGACGATTCTCGCTGTTCCTGCGTCATCGGCGCACGGCGTCTTGCTTGCGCGATGGCCATCGACCAATAGACTGGCGCGCGTTTTCCCTTTTGCCCCTAGCACCCGGAACCCGAGCCTTGCAATCGCTTGAGATTCGCATCGGAACGCGCGGGAGCCCGCTGGCACTCGTCCAGGCGGAGGAGACGCGGGGGCTGCTGGCGGCTGCGCTCGGGCTGGCGCCTTCGCAAATCACTATCGTTCCGATCCGCACGACCGGCGACCGCATCACCGACAGGCCGATCACAGAAGCCGGCGGCAAGGGCTTGTTCACCAAGGAAATCGACGAGGCGCTGCTCGACGGCCGCATCGACATCGGTGTTCACTCGGCGAAGGACATGGCGACGCGGCTTCCGGACGGAATCGTTATTGCTGCGTGTCTGCCGCGCGGCGATGTCCGCGACGCTTTGATCTCTCCGATCGCGAATTCGCTCCTGCATCTGCCGAAAGGCGCGGTCGTCGGGACCTCGTCGCTCCGCCGGAAGGCGATGGTACTTGGCGCGCGGCCGGATCTTCGTGTTGTCGATCTCCGCGGCAACGTTGAGACGCGGCTCCGCAAGATCGACGAGGGGCAGGCGCAGGCGACGGTGCTCGCGGCGGCGGGGCTGGCGCGGCTTGGTCTCGGCCATCATGTCGCGAGCTTCCTCGAAGCTGACGAATGGCTGCCGGCGCCCGGACAGGGGACAATCGCGATTGCCGCTAGAGCTGATGCCCGTGCGATGCGCGAGCGGCTGGCAGCGATCGACCACCTCGCGACGGCGCAGGCGCTTGCGGCCGAGCGAGCGTTTCTCGCGGTTCTCGACGGTTCGTGCCGGACGCCGATCGGAGGACTGGCGCGGGTTGAAGGCGAGCGCCTGTCCTTAGACGGAATCATCATCAAGCCCGACGGAAGTATGGTTCATCGCACGACGCGGACGGGATCCGCGGACGATGCCGCCAGCATCGGCGCCGAGGCCGGAGCAGAACTGGCGCGCCTCGGCGGGCCAGATTTTTTCGTGGGGTAGTGCCACCATGCGGCTCCTGATCACCCGACCCGAGCCTGACGCCAGCAACACGGCGGAACGGCTGCGGGCGCTCGGCCACGAAACGCTGGTGCAGCCGCTGCTGACTATCGCGTTCGCGGCGCCACCGGCCGATCTGCCGACGCCGGCGGCTATCCTGATTACCAGCCAGAACGCCGTGCGGGCGCTCGGCTCCTGGCCGCAGGCCAAAGACTGGCTTCGCACACCGGCATTTGTCGCCGGACCAGCAACGGCGCGCGCCACCGCGGCGCTGGGCTTCACCGATGTCCGTGGCGGGGCGCGCGATTCGGAGTCGCTCGAGGGTCGCGTGCTTGAAGACCTGCCGCCAGGGGGCGGGGCACTCATCTATCCGGCGGCACCTGATCGGGCCGGGGCATTGGCAGAGAACCTCACCGGGCGCGGTTATGACGTGCGGCTGGTGGAGGCTTATCACGCAGTCCCAGCGGCGCGGTTCGACGAGGAGGTTAGGGCGGCGATAGCCGCCGGGCGGCTGGACGGTGTGCTCCTCTATTCGCGGCGAACGGCGGCGACATTCCGCGATCTCGTTGCGGCGGACGGACTCACCGACAAGGTGGCGAGCGTCGCATTCTACGTGATTTCAGAACAGGTCGCCGAGGTGTTGGGCGCGATTCCTGCACGGTTTCATGTTGCGAATCATCCGGACGAGGACAGTCTCCTCCGTCTCATTCCACCGAGCGGCTGAGCCGTTGTGCGACGTGCTTGGGCGATTGGACCGGAACCCTGTAAGGTAGGGGAACGAGTACGCTGACCATTTCGAGGAGATCATGGCCGCGGACGAAGACGAGGCGAAAGGCACTGGGACGGGCGAGGGCGCCCGGGGCCAGCCGGACGACAAGGCTGCCGAACGGCGGACCGGTCCGCGTCAGCGGCCGCCGGTGACTATCGACCTGACCGCCGAAGAAATTCGCGCCAAAACGGCTTCGGCAGCGAAAGCTGAGTCCGCTAAGGACAACAACGCGGCAGAGGTGCCGCCAGCATCGGGCGGACGCCGTGAATCCGACAATCCGAGCGACGGGGCGCAGCTGTTTCGGGGCGCGGCGGTGCGAGCGCTGGCTCCGGACGACGGTTGGCGGCGGAGCGCGCTCGCCGGGGTGGCTGGAGGGTTGGTGGCGCTCGTCGTCGTCATCCTCCTGCAGGCGATCGGCATCTTGCCGGCGCCGGGGCGTTCGGCGGCAAACCAGGCAATCGAGCAAGCGAAGACCGCGTCCGACGCGAGCGTCGGTCTCGACCGCCGGCTGACGGCCGTCGAGGCGATGACCGAGAGCATCCCGGCGATGCGCACCGAAATCCGCAGCCTTGCCGACCGGTTGGCGTCTCTCGAAGGAGGACGCGCGACGCTTGCTTCGCGTAGCGACGTCGAGG
>JAYTZZ010000222.1:0-15998 GCA_043741595.1 Hyphomicrobiales bacterium
GCCGGTCACATACTCGCCGTATTCCGCGTTGTTGGAAATCGAATAATTCATGTTAGCAATGCCGCCTTCGTAGATCAAATCCACGATGAGTTTCAGTTCGTGCAGGCACTCGAAATACGCCATCTCGGGCGCATAGCCTGCTTCTACCAACGTATCGAAGCCCCCGCGGATCAACTCGACCAGACCGCCACAAAGCACCACTTGCTCGCCGAATAGATCGGTCTCGCATTCTTCCCGGAATGTCGTCTCGATGACACCCGACCGTCCGCCGCCGATACCGCTGGCATACGAGAGAGCGAGCTCCTGCGCGTTGCCTGACGCATCGTGATGAACGGCGATCAGGCATGGCACGCCACCGCCCTTGCGGTATTCGCCCCGAACCGTATGGCCCGGCCCCTTCGGCGCGATCATCACCACATCGATCGTCTTCTTCGGTTCGATAAGGTTGAAATGCACGTTGAGACCGTGGGCGAAGGCAATTGCCGAGCCATCGCGGATGTTATTGGCGATATGGTCCTTCCAGATATCGGCCTGGAGCTCGTCCGGCGCGCACATCATGATAAGGTCAGCCCAGGCCGCGGCCTCGGCCACCGACTTCACCGCCAGGCCGTCGGCTTCCGCCTTTTTCGCTGTCGCCGACCCAGCCTTGAGCGCGATTGTGATGTTCTTGACGCCGGAGTCCTTGAGGTTCAGCGCGTGGGCGCGGCCCTGGCTGCCATAGCCGACGATGGCCACCTTCTTCGCCTTGATCAGGTTGAGATCGGCATCCCGATCGTAGTAGACGCGCATTGGAAACCCTCTTCTTCTGAAAGCGCCGGAAATCCCGGGCGGTTCTAGCGGCAGGACCCACCGAGCGCAAATTGTCCTGCCGGCCGGACCTACTCCAGCGCTTTCCAGCCGAACTTGAGTAGCGGTTCGGCCCGTTTAGTGAAATCCGTGATCGCGTCCACGAGCTTCGGCGAGGCGATGAGCTTCGCCGGCAGCGGCTCCTCGACGATGAACGATTTGAGGCGGATCGCGCCGTCGAGCGGGCCATCCTTCAGCGCCTCGAAGCCGCGCGGAATGCGGGTCAGCTGATGTTCGGTGCCAAGTTCGAGTTTGCCCTTCTTCAGCGCCGCGGTCACTACCGCGAAGCCCTTGCTGTCGCGGGCGATCGCTTTCCAGAGTTTCGTAAGGTCGGCGGCCTCGGGAATGTGGAAACCGGCGGCGACGAAACAGCCTCCCGGGTCGATGTGGATGTAGACGAGACCGTTCTCCATTTTCTTACCCGAGCGCGTCATGACGGCGCCAGCGTGGGTCTTGTACGGGGTCTTGTCCCTGGCGAAGCGCACATCGCGATAGATGCGGAAGATGGAGCGTTTGCCGTCCGCCCTCAGCGTGATCTTCTTGCGGGCGAAAGCGGCGGTCAGATCCTCAAGCAGTGCCGCCATAGGCGCCAGCACGTCGCTCTCGTAGAGAGCCTTGTTCTCGTCGAACCACGCTTTCGTCTGATAGAACTTCAGAGCCTTGAAGAAAGGCAGCGCCTTCGGGCCGAAGCCGTTGAAGTCAGCCATCGCGGATCACCTAGTCGACGAGTGTCTCGCCGTTGATGATATCCCGATAGCGGCCGCGGCGCACCCGCGCCACGATCCTGAGCGACAAGTTTTTCGCTACCCCAGGCATCGACTTGTCGAGCGCTTCGATGGTCTTCTCCAGGCGCACCATCTCGTTGCCGCCGTTGGTGCGGAAGAACAAGTCGAAGAACGCGATGTCGAAGAGCGAGCTGCGCGTGTAGTCGATCTCCTCGCCATAGCCGCCGACCCAGATCAGCCTGCTGTCGATCTCATCGCCGCGTATCTTGGCCGGCCGCAGCAACTCGAGCAGCGTGAACTCATCGCCAAACTTGCACGAGCCGAAGAGGACGCCTTTGAGACGCCGCCGCGTCCGGTTCACCTCGACGAAGGTATTGCGCAGGAACGTGCGCGAAAGACCAGTCCCGTCCGGCGCCGCTATCTTGCCGAAGTCGCCATGCGCCGCGACATAGAGGAAATCGGTGTCGCCCCCGGACATGATGAAACGCACGGCATCGCGGAACGACAACGCCCCGACAAACCGCTCGTACGTAAAAGCGTCGGAACGATCCTTCAACGCAAACGACAGGAACTCGAAGAGCGGACGCACCGTATGGTGCCGCTCATCGAACCAGCGCGTTTCAAGGACGCCAAGTCCGAGATGCCGCGAGGACGCCAAATCGACCCACCCTCTTCTTTTGCCCGCCCGGGCGCGAAGCAAGCCGCCCGACGCCCCCGCCAAACGCTTGGGACAGGCCAGTTTCGCTTGATTTTTCAATTAGTTAGACAGGACACTCTATAGCATGCCGATCCCCGGAATCGCAAGGCAAAAAGGGGCACGGGAAACCGCGATTTTTGCCGCTATCCCTCGAGGAAGACCGGTATGAGCGAGGCCACCAGAAGGCCCGCCATTGCGTTATGCCGGCTCCGCGACCCCACGGCTGATGGCGGCGACACCGGTGCGGCAAATTTCGATGAGACCGAGGGGCGCCATCATGGCGATGAACTCCTCGACCTTGGCGCTGGCGCCAGTCACCTGAAACACAAAGTGTCCGGTCGTCGCATCGATGACGATGGCCTCGTAAGCGGTCGCGAGCTGCAGCGCTTCGACCCGCGCCTCGCCCGTGCCGGCAACCTTTACCAACGCAAGCTCCCGCTCCAAGGGGCGGCCTTCGGCAGTCAGGTCGGTGACCGAATGTACCGGCACCAGCCGCTCAAGCTGGTGCTTGATCTGGGTTAGCACCATCGGCGTGCCGGTCGTCACGATCGTAATCCGCGAAAGATGCTTGGAGTGCTCGGTCTCGGAAACGGTGAGGCTTTCGATGTTGTAGCCGCGACCGGAAAATAAGCCGATCACCCGGGCGAGCACGCCCGGCTCGTTGTCGACAAGGACGGAAAGCGTGTGGCGTTCCGATTTGTCGTGGCGCTCCTCCATGAAATAGGCGGACGCTGCCTGCGACGCGGGCGCCGGCTGCTTCACCTTTTTCGCCGGCTTGGCGGGCTTCTTCGGGGTCTTGCTCACACCAAAACCTTTCCGGCCTTGCCGATCGCCCTGCTGATCTCTGGCCCGGCGGCATCGCCGAGCAGCATCTCGTTGTGCGCTTTGCCGGAGGGAATCATCGGGAAGCAATTGGCAAGCGCCGCCACGCGGCAATCGAAGATCACAGGCCGGCGGACCTTGATCATCTCGTGGATCGCGTCGTCGAGCTCATGGGGCTTCTCGGCGCGGATGCCGACGCCGCCATACGCTTCGGCGAGCTTCACGAAATCGGGCAGCGAGTCCATGTAGGAGTGCGACAGCCGGTTGCCGTGGAGCAGCTCCTGCCATTGGCGCACCATGCCCATGTACTGGTTGTTCAAGATGAAGATCTTGATCGGCAAGTCGTGCTGAACCGCAGTCGACATTTCCTGCATGGTCATCAGGACTGACGCGTCGCCGGCAATGTCGATGACGAGGCTCTTCGGATGCGCCACCTGCACGCCAACCGCCGACGGCAGGCCGTAACCCATGGTGCCCAAGCCGCCGGACGTCATCCAGCGGTTCGGCTCCTCGAAGCGGAAGAACTGCGCCGCCCACATCTGGTGCTGACCGACTTCCGTGGTGATGTAGACGTCCTTGTCGCGCGTCAGCGCGTAGAGCCGCTGGATAGCGTATTGCGGCATGATGACGTCGGCATTCGGTTTGTACGCAAGACAATCGCGCGCGCGCCACGTCTCGATCTGCGACCACCATGCCTTCTGCGCGGCCTTGTTGGGCTTCGGGTCCATCGCCTTCCAGACGCCGAGCATGTCTTCGAGCACGTTCGCGACATCGCCGATGATCGGGATATCGACGTGGATGTTCTTGTTGATCGACGATGGGTCGATATCGACGTGAATCTTCTTCGACCCCGGTGAGAACGCGTTGATGCGACCGGTGATGCGATCATCAAACCGCGCACCGATGCACACCATGACATCGCAATCGTGCATGGCGTTGTTGGCTTCGTAGGTGCCGTGCATGCCGAGCATGCCGAGCCACTGCGGGTCCGCCGCCGGGTAGGCGCCGAGACCCATGAGCGTCGAGGTGATCGGGTGGCCAGTGAGGCGCACGAACTCGCGGAGTAGTGCCGTGGCCTTCAGCCCTGAGTTGATGACGCCGCCGCCCGTGTAGAAGATCGGCTTCTTCGCCTTGGCGATCAGCTCGACCGCGGCCCGAATGGCGCGATCGTCGCCCTTGACCCGGGGATGGTAGGTCTTGTGAACTACCTCGTCCGGCGAGACGTAGGTGCCGGTGGCAAACTGGACGTCCTTCGGCACATCGACCAGCACCGGACCGGGCCGGCCGTGCGTGGCGACGTAGAAGGCTTCATGGATCACGCGGGCGAGGTCATTGACGTCGCGAACGAGCCAGTTGTGCTTGGTGCAAGGGCGCGTGATGCCGACCGTGTCGCATTCCTGGAAAGCGTCGTTGCCGATGAGATGGGTCGGCACTTGCCCGGAGATGCAGACGATCGGGATCGAATCCATGAGCGCGTCTGTGAGCGGCGTCACCATGTTCGTGGCACCCGGACCCGACGTGACGAGTGCAACGCCCGGCTTGCCGGTCGAGCGGGCGTAGCCCTCGGCGGCGTGGCCGGCGCCCTGCTCGTGGCGGACAAGGATGTGGCGGACTTTATCCTGTTGAATGATCTCGTCGTAGATCGGCAACACCGCGCCACCCGGATAGCCGAAGATATTCTTGACGCCCTGATCGATCAGGGCCTGGACGACCATTTCGGCGCCCGTCATCTGCCGTTTCATGTTCCGCTCCACTGCGGCTTCACGCCGCTTCTAGTCTGGTTCGTTTATCGTGCCGTTTCGGCCAATAAAAAAGGCCCCGGAAGGGCCTGTTTTTCGCGCACCACCGTTCGAAGGCGGACCTAAGGGGCCGCCCCGGGGGTGCGCATTCCTACGAGGATCAGTGCGTTGTTCATGGGCTTTACTTATGCGGAGAGCCCGAGAAGGTCAAGCGCGGCAATCGTTTCGACAGTCGGCCAATCGCCCATCTGATTGCGGAACCAGGTCATCTGGCGCTTGGCGTAGCGGCGAGTTTCCGTCTTGATCGCGGCGGTGACCTCATCCAGCGAGGTCTTGCCCGCAATGTGGTCGAGGAGTTCGCGGACGCCGATGGCCTTCATCGCCGGGAGGTCCGGGTTGAGATCGAGAGCGGCGAGCGCCCGCACTTCGTCGAGCGCCCCAGCGTGAACCATGTGCTCGGCGCGGTCGGCGATATGCCTGTGGAGTTCCGCGCGGTCCGGCATCAACACGATACGCTCCGCATCGACCAGATCGATCAGCGGGGGCGACGCAGCCATTCGCTTCCACGCCACGAGCGACTTGCCAGTCGCGGTGAAAACCTCCAGCGCGCGAACGATGCGCGACCGGTCTGATGGGCGGATGGCGGCAGCGTCCTCCGGATCAACGGCCGCCAAGCGTGCGTGGAGTACCGCACTCTCCGCCGCTTCCGCTTCCGCGAGGACAGACGAACGCATGGCTGCTGGAACGGCGGGGATGACGGCAAGCCCCTCCGTAAGGGCTTTGAAATAGAGGCCGGTGCCGCCGACGACGATCGCGGGCCGGTCCCCTGCCCGCGCATCGGCAAGTGCGATTGCGACGTCGTCCAGCCACGCTCCGACCGAATACCGCGAAGCGGCGCTGACGTGGCCATAAAGCCTGTGCGGCGCCAACCCCTCGTCCTCGATGGACGGCCGCGCCGAGAGCGTCCGCAATTCAGTGTAGACCTGCATGGAATCGGCATTGACGATCACGCCATTGCGCGCCGCCGCCAACTCCAGCGCGAGCCGCGACTTGCCGCTCGCGGTCGGTCCGGCGATCAGGATGACATTGGAGTTGGCCACGGTGGCTTCTAGACCAGCATCGCGGAGCGAAATCAATCACGGCAATGCTGCGGAAATACGGCGCACCTGCCTCGTTGGCTTGGGGCCGGAACCGTCATAGGTTCGGACATCAAGCCAAGGGAGAGGCACCATGCAGGACAGCGTCAAATATCTTCTGCCAGAGGATCGGATTCCGAAGGCATGGTACAACATCGCGGCCGACCTGCCGTCGCTGCCGCCGCCGGGGCTGCACCCGGGAACCGGCAAGCCGCTCGGCCCGGCCGATCTTGCGCCGCTCTTCCCGATGGCTCTGATCATGCAGGAGGTCTCGACCGACCGCGAGATCGAGATTCCCGAGCCAGTCCGGGAGATCTACAAACTCTGGCGCCCGGCGCCACTCTTCCGCGCCCGCCGTCTCGAGAAGGCGCTCGATACGCCGGCGCGCATTTTCTACAAATACGAAGGCATCAGCCCGGCCGGCAGCCACAAGCCAAACACTGCCGTGCCGCAGGCGTTCTACAACCGCGAAGCCGGCGTGCGGAAGCTGACGACCGAAACCGGCGCCGGCCAATGGGGCTCAGCACTCGCCTTCGCCGGGCAACTCTTCGGCATCGAAGTAAAAGTCTACATGGTGAAGATTAGTTTCCAGCAGAAGCCTTATCGCAAGGCTCTGATGGAGACCTACGGCGCGACCTGTGTCGCCAGTCCGAGCATGGAGACGGACTCCGGCCGCGCCGCGCTCGCCAAGGACCCGAACAATCCGGGTAGCCTCGGCCTTGCCATCTCGGAGGCGGTCGAGGTCGCTGCCAAGAACGCCGACACCAACTACTCGCTCGGTAGCGTGCTCAACCACGTGCTGATCCACCAATCGGTGATCGGCATCGAGGCGATCGAGCAGATGGAAATGGCGGGCTTCTGGCCGGACATCGTCATCGGCGCGACCGGCGGCGGCTCGAATTTCTCGGGCATCGCCTTCCCGTTCATCGGCAAGAAGCTGCGCGAGGGCAAGAAACTCCGCGCCATCGCGGCGGAGCCGGCAGCCTGCCCATCGCTGACGCGGGGCAAGTACGCCTACGATTTCGGCGACACCGCACACCTCGCGCCGATCGTCAAGATGCACACGCTCGGCTCGACGTTCATCCCGCCAGGGTTCCATGCCGGCGGGCTCCGCTATCACGGCATGGCGCCGATGGTCAGCCACTTGAAGGAACTCGGCCTGATCGAGGCGCGCGCCGTGCGGCAGCTCGGCTGCTTCGAGGCGGCAGTTACTTTCGCCCGCGCCGAGGGCATCGTGCCGGCGCCGGAATCGGCGCATGCGATCCGCGTCGCGTTTGACGAGGCGCTGCGCTGCAAGAAGGAAGGTAAGGCCGAGACGATCCTGTTCAACCTCTCCGGCCACGGTCATTTCGACATGCTGGCCTACACCGACTATTTCGCCGGCAAGCTTGAGGACCGCGACTACGACGAGGCGGCACTGAAGGCGGCGCTGGAGGGATTGCCGAAGGTGGCGGCGTAAACACGAACTGCGGAGGCGGGTTGTGAGACGACGCGACCCGCCTCCTTGCGACCATCGAGATCAGATTGCGACCACGTTCAAGGACTGAGCGTTGTCGCGACCGGTCCATGCCATGATCGGTGCAGATCCGACTGATGCGACCGTAGGCCCGAAGACCGAAGTTTCTCCAAGCGTAACTTTGCCAAAGAAGGTCATGCCGTTGCTGCTGTGCAGCGTGTTGAGCTTGTGAGCACTGTCAGTACCCGTCCAGCCCAGCACCATGCCCCCACCGATGTTGTTGATCGATGGTCCTACGCCGCTGGTCTCACCGAGTGTTACTTTGTTGAAGGTGCTGCTCCCGTTGAAGGCCATGACATTCACGCGACCTGCCGAATCGGTGCCAGTCCACGCAATCAGAAGGTTCTGGCCCAGAGTGCAGAGGTCAGGTCCGTTGCTGGAAGTATCGCCCAGCGTCACCTTGTTCGCCCAAGAGGTGCCATTGGTCGACTGAAGGATGTTGAGACGCCGGGCGCTGTCGGTGCCCGTCCAAGCAAGCGCCAAGCGACCGTTGAAAACCGCCAATGATGGACGATGGAAGGTGGTCTCGCCAAGCGTGACCTTGTTGGTCCATGTAACACCGTCCGCTGAGGATATGACGTTGAGCCTGTTGTTGTCGACACCACGCCACGCCATAAATAGCCGATTGTTAAAGACAGCCAGCGCAGGCCCCGACAACGACGCGTCACCGAGGGTCACTTTCTGGTACCAGACACGGCAGTCATCAGTTCTCAGAACATTGAGCCGATGTTGGCTATCGGTCCCAGCCCAGGCGATGAATCCGCTGTTGCCGAATGAACAAAATCCCGGCGATGTGATTGACGTGTCGGACAACGTGGCCTTGACGCTCTGGTTGCCGTAGATCGAACGGATACCGTTGATATCATCGGTCTGAAGGCTTCGGCGAAGTCCCCCATAGAAGGCAAACATCACGGCGCTTGCATCAGCCGAGTGATCAAGACCCAGCGTGTGCCCAATTTCGTGTAGGGCAACCGTCAAGAAATCGATGCCCGTGGGCGGGTTATTTGTCGTCCAGGTTTCGGCATCGTCAAAGTGAAGATCGCCGGCGATGCTGCCGCCGTTTGGCGGCGGATAGAAGCCATGCGCCAATATCCCACCCGAGACATCGAAATTCGAACCGTCGCCGTGATTGCCCGTGCGGAATGCGATTGAGATGTCACCGCCGCCTGCCACTTCCGTAAAGGTCAAGAAGCACACGTTGCTCCAGGCGAAAAACGCTTGCCGAATGTTGGCGACAATCACCTGTTGAGTCAGATCGCCAGTGAAGTTCTCAAACCCGAACCTGACGTTTGATTGGTTCCAACGGTTCCCTTGCGCGACAAATTCCGCGACCGCGGCGCTGGGGATAATCTTGAAATGCTTGTTCGGATTGTCCGGATTGCCACAGCGCGGCAACTGCATGAGGTGTGCGGTGTCCTCGTCCACATGCCCGGTCAGTTTCAGTCCGTAGAACGCCTGGAACCTCCGGAGAGCGTTCTCGGTCGCAGGGTCGAAAGCATTTGCCGAGGCGCGCTCAAGCCCAACGTCACGTTGCTTCGCAAAGGCCGCGGTGGCCGGCTCGTCAGCTTCCAGATAGCCAAACGTTTTCAGGAACGATTGCACCGCTCCAACTTCTGGTCCCTTGGCACCCGATGCCAGCCCGATACTCGGAACCATCGATGCAGGCGGTTTCGACCGGGTCACGCTTTCGCGTGACTTTCCTGTTGCCTTCCGCGTCTTCGACCCCTGAGCTTTCTTCGCCATGGCTAACCCCCCTGCGGGTGACGGTCGATTTTGGTGCCCGCCCACAACTACAACCAAAGATAGTATCACGGCGACGGGGAAAGACAATCGCGTAGCTGTCCGACGGAGGCACAACAAGGTTGAATTGGACTGCGATGCTGCTAGACAGCACAGCCTCAATCCTGAGGCCCGCCACCTTGCCCCTCGTCCAGCCCTTTCGCGCGCTGCGCCCGGCACCCGGACGCGCCGCTGAAATTCTAGCGCCGCCCTACGACGTGCTGTCGAGCACGGAGGCACGCGAGCGCGCCAGCGGCAAGCCGTGGAGCTTCCTGCATATCTCCAAGCCGGAGATCGACCTCGATCCGGCGACCGATCCTTATGATCCGGCGGTCTACGCCAAGGCGGCCGAGAACCTGCGGCGGATGGTCGACGCGGGCGTCCTGATCCGCGACGCCAAGCCTTGCTACTACGCATACAGTCTGACCTGGCGCGGGCGTAAGCAGACGGGCATTGCCGTCGCCGCGTCGGTAGCCGACTACGACTCCAACCGCATCCGCAAGCACGAGCTGACGACACCGGTTAAGGAGGACGACCGCGTCCGTCAGATCGAGGCAATCAATGCCGAGACCGGCCCGGTGATGATCGCCTACCGGGAAGCGCCCGCAGTCGACGCCCTGATTGCGGGTGCGACTTCAGGCGCGGCTGACATCGACGTCACCGCCGACGATGGCGTCCGCCATCAGATGTGGGTGATCGCGGACGAAGCGACGGTACGGGGCCTGACCGGAGCCATCGACGCCCTGCCCGCTCTCTACATCGCGGACGGACATCACCGCTCCGCCGCCGCATCGCGGGTCGCGCAGGGACGCGGGAAGGAAGGTTCCCACCGCTACTTCCTCGCGGTGCTTTTCCCTCACCAACAGATGACGATCCTCGACTACAATCGCGTGCTCAAGGACCTGAACGGGCGGAGCACGGAGGCGCTGATCGCGGCACTCGGCGAACGCTTCATCGTGGCGCGGTCCGTCGAGCAGGTTCGCCCGACGGCGTCCGGCGAATTTGGCATGTACCTGCCCGGACAATGGTACCGGCTGACCCTACGGTTCGAACTCATCCCGGCGAACGACCCGGTCGGCCGCCTGCCTGTGACCCTGCTCGCCCGCAACATCATCGAGCCGCTGTTCGGCGTGACCGACCAACGCACCGACAAGCGCATCGACTTCGTCGGCGGCGGGCGGGGTCTCGGCGAACTGGAGCGGCGTGTATCTTCCGGGGACATGGCGGTCGCCTTCGCGCTCCACCCGACCGAAATGGCTGACCTGATGGCGGTCGCCGATGCCGGCGAGATCATGCCGCCGAAGTCAACCTGGTTCGAGCCGAAGCTCGCCGACGGTGTCGTCAGTCACGTTCTGGACTGAATCTCCGGAGACGTCCGCGATTATTTGTCGAGCGGCAAGTTGACCCAGCGGACGTGGCCTTCCTTGTTCTGCACCACGAGCTTCACGTTGGTGCGGCCGTCCTTCTTCAGCTTCTCGATCTGCGCGTCGAACTCCGCGGGCGACGAAACCAGCTCCTCGCCGACCATCGAGATGACATCGCCTGATTGCAGCCGCTTCTCCTCCGCGGCGCTTCCCGCCTCGACCTTCACCACCACGACGCCGCCGGTGACGTCCGCCTTGATGCCGTATTCGGTGCGGGTTTCAGGCGACAGCTCAGCAAGCGCGACACCCAATGGCCCGGTGACAATAGCCGGCGCCGGGTCAGCCGTAGGCGGCTCGGCAGCGCCGCCCTTGTCGGGCTCCGTCGTTGTGCTGTCTCCTTCGGGTTTCTTGTCCGTGGCGGCCGCAGCCACCGCCTCCTTCAGGAGGCCAAGAGTAACTGTCAGCGTCTGTTCCTTGCCGTCACGCAGGATCACGATCTCAACTGCCTTGCCAACCGGCTCGTCGGCGACGAGGCGCGGCAAGGCGTGCATAGCGTCGATCTTCTTGCCGTCGAGTGTCAGGATTACGTCGCCGGCGACAATCCCGGCCTCGGCAGCCGGGCTCTTCTCCTCGACCGCGGCAACGAACGCCCCGTGTGGGTCCGCCATCGCCAGGTCCTTGGCGACGTCCTCGGTGACGTCCTGAATGCGGACGCCGAGCCAGCCGCGCCGGGTTTCGCCGAACTGGCGAAGCTGGTCGATGATGTTGATTGCGATTTCGGATGGAATTGCGAAGCCGAGACCGATCGAGCCGCCCGTGGGCGAAATGATCGCGGTATTGATACCGACGACCTCGCCGTTCTCATTGAACAGCGGCCCGCCGGAGTTGCCGCGGTTGATCGCTGCGTCGGTCTGGATGAAGTCGTCGTAGGGGCCGGCGTTGATGTCGCGGTTGCGAGCGGAGACGATCCCGACCGTGACCGTACCGCCGAGCCCGAACGGATTGCCGATCGCCATCACCCAATCGCCGACCCGAAGTTTCGTCGAATCGCCGAACTTCAGGAAGTTGAGCGGCTTCGGCGGAATAACCTGAAGCAGGGCAAGGTCGGTCTTTTCATCGTGGCCGATCAGCTTCGCAGGCAACTTGCTGCCGTCGCTGAAGTTGGCGGTAATCTCGTCGGCGTCCTCGATGACGTGATTGTTGGTCACGATGATGCCCGACGCGTCAATGACGAAGCCGGAACCAAGCGACTGGACCCGCCGTGGCCGGGCGTCAGGCATCGTGCCGTTGTTGTCGCCAAAGAAATCGTCGAAGAAATCCTGAAACGGAACGCCATCCGGAACATCAGGCGCGGGCGCCGGAGCCGCGCCGCGTGTGCCCGCAATCGTCTGCGAGGTGGAGATATTGACCACCGCGTCGAGAATTGGGGCTACCAGATCAGCGATGGACTCAGGGCCGGATCCGGGGGACTTGGCCGGCGCGGGCGAAGATGCCGCCAAAGCAGCAACCAGGGCAACGGCAATCGGGAAATTTGGCGATGCCCACGGGCGAAAGAACGTCATGCCGGCCATTGCCCCTGCCTCCTGAAAGCGAACGGACAGCGGTCGCCCTCCGCGTCCCAATGCTCGAATCCAATCATGCTTGAACTAGGGCACAAAAGCGACGCCCACCAGAAGGCGGGCGAGGCTCACAACTTCGCGAGCGAGCCTTCAGTTCGGAGGCGGAACGGCGGCGCCCAGCGAATTGCCGAAGTAGCGAAAGAATTCGGAATCCGGCGAGATGACCAGCCGCGTCTCTCCACCCTTGAGCCCGGCGGTGTAGGCCAGCATCGAGCGATAGAAGCCGAAGAACTCCGGGTCCTTGCCGTAGGCATCCGCGTAGATGCGGTTGCGCTCCGCTTCACCATCGCCCTGCAGGCGAGAGGCTTCACCGTTCGCTTCCGCGACGATGACGGTCGCAGAGCGGTCAGCCTCGGCTCGAATACGCCGCGCCGCTTGCTCGCCCTGCGCCCGGATTTCGGTCGCCTGACGCTGCCGCTCGGTCTGCATGCGCTGGTAGATAGCCGCACTATTTTCGGGCGGCAGATCGGCCCGGCGAATCTTCACGTCGACCATCTGGATGCCGAAGCTGCTCGCCTCACGGTCCACCTGCTCGGTGATCTTCTGCATCAGATTGGCGCGCTCGTCGCGAACAAGCTGGATGAAGGTCGCATCGCCAAGCACGCGGCGGACGGCCGAGTTGAGCACCGAGGCCAACCGGTCCCGCGCTTCCTCGACTGTTCCAAGCGACTGGTAGAAGAGCAGCGCGTTGACGATCTTGTAGCGGCCGAACGCATCGACCACGAGCCGCTTCTGGTCCGATGCGATGATTTCGAGTGGCGGCGAATCAAGATCGAGGATGCGCTTCTCGAAGTAGACGACGTTGTCGACCAACGGCAGCTTGTAGTACAGGCCGGGCTTGGTGATCGGCGCAAGCTCGCCGCCGATTGGCGCAACGACCTGACCGAAGCGGAGGACCATCGCTTGCTGCGTCTGATCGACGATGAAGACGCTGAGATAGAGGACGAAGCCAATGATGGCGACGATCGCGAGGCCGAGGCCACTGAATATGGTGCGCCTCATGGGGCGTCTCCCGACGTCGCCGGTCGAGTGATCTGGTCAAGCGGCAGATACGGCACGACACCGGCGCCGCTCGCCTTGTCGTCTATGATGACCTTGTCGACGCTGCCGAGCACGCCTTCCATCGTTTCCAGATACATGCGCCGGCGAGTAACGTCCGGTGAAGCCTTGTAGCTCTGGTAAACTTTGTCGAAGCGATCCGCCTGTCCCTTTGCCTCGGCGATGATCTGATCACGATAGGCACTCGCCGCTTCCGTCACCTGCGACGCGCGGCCACGGGCTTCCGGCACCACTTTGTTGGCGTAAGTCTGCGCTTCGTTCTGGATGCGCTCCTGGTCGGCGCGCGCTGCCTGCACATCGCGGAACGAGGCGATAACCTCTCCCGGTGGATCGACCTTGAGCAACTGGACCTGAGTTATCTGGATGCCTGCGCCGAATTCGTTGAGCGTCTGCTGAATGAGGTCGAGCACCTGCGTTTCGGTGATGGCGCGCGCCTGGGTCAGGATCGCAGCGATATTGGAATGCCCGACCACCTCGCGCATCGCACTTTCGGCGACGGCCTTCACCGTGCCGTCAGGGTCTTCCATGTTGAAGACATAGTTGGGCGCTCCGCCCTGCGCGATCTTCCAGAACACCCGGAAGTCGATGTCGACGATGTTCTCGTCGCCTGTCAGCATCAGGCTCTCTGCGGGAACATCGCGGCCGCTGCTACTACCGTCCTGGCCGATGGTGATGGAATTCACGGTCGTCACTTCAGGCGTGTAGACCGTCTCGATCGGATACGGCAGACGGAAGTTGAGGCCCGGTTGGGCATCGCGCGCATACGAGCCGAAGCGAAGGACAACACCCTGCTCATTTTGCTGCACGCGGAAGGTGAAAAAGAAATAAGCCGCGAAGGCGACGAAAAGCGCGAGGATCGCGATCAGCGTTACCGGGCTAAGGTTACGAGCGCCGCCGCCGCCTGGCAGGACGCGCCGGAGCCGATCCTGGCTGCGGCGGAGAAGCTCTTCGAGGTCTGGCGGTGAAGACCCGCCGCCGCCCGTGTTGCGCGGCCCCTGCCCCCAAGGCCCTCCGTTACCGCCTTTCCAGCCACCGCTGGCGTGAATGATACCGGGCATCTGGCTCCTTAAGGGGCGGCGCAAACTGGCGCTTTTCGCCCGTCATCGTCGGATGTGGCCCGGGTTATAGCAACCTGAGCCAGCCTTGCAACGCGGGCCGCGAAGCCGGCATCGGCCTCACTTGGTGCGCAGATGCTCAAGTTTCAACGTGTGCTTCCCGCGCCGACGCGCTCGTAGATGACAAACCGGGTGGCGACACTGTCCTTCTCGCCGGCCTCGACGCGCTCCGATGAGATGCTTTTCCAGGTACCGGGATCAATGGGAGGAAAGTGCGTGTCGCCGGGGGGCGATGCCTCGACGTGGGTGATATAGAGGCGATCAGCCATTGTAATCGTCTCGGCGTAAACCATGCCACCGCCAATGACCATCGCCTCATCCGCCCCGGCCACCGCCTCCGCAATGGCAATTGCCGCCTCGAGACTCGATGCGAAGGTGACTCCCTCGTGTCGCATCCCGCTACTTTTGGTGACCACGATGTTATCGCGGCCCGCGAGTGGCTTGCCGATGGTCTCGAAGGTCTTGCGGCCCATGATCACCGGCTTGCCGAAGGTGAGCCGCTTGAAGCGCTGGAGATCGGTCGACAGCCGCCACGGCAGCGCCTGTTTGACGCCAATGACGCCGTTGCGGGCGACCGCGGCAACGAGCGACAGGCGCATTCGGTTCACAGGTTGAATCGGCTGTCTGCGGTCATACCGCCACCGCCGCTTTGATGTGCGGATGCGGATCGTACGCTTCGAGGACAAAATCGTCGTAGACGAAATCGAATATCGAATGGACGTCCGGATTGAGCTTCATCTTTGGCATCGCGCGGGGTTCGCGCGACAACTGCAGGCGCGCCTGCTCGACGTGATTGAGGTAGAGGTGCACGTCACCAAAGGTGTGGATTAATTCGCCGGGCTTCAGGCCCGTCACCTGCGCCACCATCATAGTCAGCAGCGCGTAGGAGGCGATATTGAACGGCACGCCGAGGAATACGTCGCCGGAGCGCTGGTAGAGCTGACAGCTCAGTTTTCCGTTCACGACATAGAACTGGAAGAGCACGTGACAGGGCGGCAGCGCCTGCTTGTCGACATCGGCCGGGTTCCACGCCGAGACGATCAGCCGCCGCGAATCCGGACTACGCTTGATCTGCTCGATGATAGTCTTGATCTGGTCAATCGAACCGCCGTCGACCGCCGGCCACGACCGCCATTGCGCTCCGTATACCGGCCCGAGATTGCCCTCCGCGTCTGCCCATTCGTCCCAGATGCGGACGCCATTGTCCTTGAGGTAGCGGATGTTGGTCTCGCCGGAGAGGAACCACAGCAGTTCGTGGATGATCGACTTGAGATGCACCTTCTTGGTGGTCACCAGCGGAAAGCCGGCGGCAAGATCGAAGCGACGCTGATCGCCGAAAATAGACAGAGTCCCGGTACCGGTACGGTCGCTCTTGCGAACGCCGTCCTCCAACACATGGCGCATCAGGTCGAGGTATTGGCGCATGGGCTCGTATGGTTTTTAAGGGTTAATCGCAACGGATTGCGCGCTGTGAAATTGCCGGAAGCGTTCACCGGCTTCCTTTAAAGGCCTATTGTAGGCGTTCCCAAAGGCGAGATCAAAATCCTAATTATCTTGCACGGTCTGGATAAAACCCTGAAA
>JAYTZZ010000223.1:0-3041 GCA_043741595.1 Hyphomicrobiales bacterium
GGCGCGGCGACCGTGGCCGAATAGTGGCGCGCGTAACAAACCGCTTCCCGCGCGCAAGGAGATTTCTCGCTGCGCCCCGATGCCGCACCGCTCGGCGGCTGGTTTGACGCGATGCGGCACGCCGCCTAGAAGAAGCGCCAACCGGCGAGCCTCCTGATGTCCCACAACACCTTCGGCCATCTTTTTCGCGTCACCACCTGGGGCGAAAGCCACGGGCCCGCGATCGGCTGCGTCGTCGATGGCTGCCCGCCGCGCCTCGCGATTTCCGAGGCCGAAATCCAGACCTACATGGACAAGCGGAGGCCCGGCCAGTCGCGGTTCACCACTCAGCGCCGCGAGCCCGACTCGGTGAAGATTCTCTCCGGCGTCTTCGAGGAGGGCGGCCAGCTGCTGACCACCGGCACGCCCATCTCCCTCTATATCCAGAACGAGGACGCGCGCTCCAAGGATTACTCGGAGATCAAGGACAAATACCGTCCCGGCCACGCCGATTTCACTTATCAGGCGAAGTACGGCATCCGCGATTGGCAGGGCTCCGGCCGCGCCTCGGCGCGCGAGACCGCGAGCCGCGTTGCCGCCGGCGCCATCGCCCGCAAGGTCATCCCCGGCGTCACGGTCCGCGGGGCGCTCGTGCAGATGGGCCCACACAAGGTTGATCGCGCCAACTGGGATTGGGCCGAGGTCGACCGCAATCCGTTCTTCTCGCCCGATGCGAAGGCCGCCGCGGCGTGGGAGGGCTACCTCGACGGCGTTCGGACAAGCGGCTCCTCGGTCGGCGCCGTCATCGAGGTCGTCGCCGATGGCGTCCTGGCAGGCTGGGGCGCGCCGATCTACGCCAAGCTCGATCAGGAGATCGCCGCCGCGATGATGTCGATCAACGCCGTCAAGGGCGTCGAGATCGGCGCCGGCTTCGGCGCCGCTAGCCTCACCGGCGTCGAGAACGCCGACGAGATGCGCCGTGGCGCGGACGGCACGCCGACGTTCCTGTCGAACAACGCTGGCGGCATCCTCGGCGGCATCTCGACCGGACAGCAGGTGGTCGTCCGCTTCGCCGTCAAGCCGACTTCGTCGATCCTGACGCCGCGCCGCACGGTCACGCAGGCGGGCGAAGAAGTCGACGTTTCGACAAGGGGCCGCCACGATCCCTGCGTCGGCATCCGCGCGGTCCCGATCGGCGAGGCCATGCTCGCCATCGTGCTCGCCGACCAGTACCTCCGCCACCGCGGCCAGGTCGGCTAGTCTCCAATGACCGCCGACACCGAACGCGTTGCCGACGCCGTCGCCGCTTTCAAGCGCGGCGAGATAGTCGTCGTCACCGATGATGACGATCGCGAGAACGAGGGCGACCTGATCCTCGCCGCCGTCCACGCCACGCCCGAGAAGCTCGGCTTCATCGTCCGCCACACCACCGGCATCGTCTGCGCCCCGCTGCCGCGAGAGAACGCGCGCCGCCTGCAACTCGCTCCGATGGTCGCTGACAACGAGGCCCCCATGGGCACCGCCTTCACCGTCTCGGTCGATTTCCGCCACGGCCTCACCACGGGCATCTCGGCGGAGGAGCGCTGCAACACCGTCCGCGCCCTGGCCAACCCGAACGCCGGGCCGGCGGAGTTTGTCCGTCCCGGTCACATCTTCCCGCTGATCGCGCAGGATGGCGGCGTGCTCATGCGCTCCGGCCACACTGAAGCTGCCGTCGATCTCTGTCGGCTTGCCGAGCTGGAGCCAGTCGGCGTGCTGGCCGAGTTGGTCAACGACGACGGCACCGTGAAACGCGGCGCCGATGTCGCAAAGTTCGCCGCCGAGCACAAGCTGAAGCGCGTCTCCGTTGCTGACCTCATCGCCTGGCGGCAGCGGAGCGAGAAGCTCGTCGAGCGCGTCGCCGAATTCCCGGTAGTCACGCACGCCGGTCCGGCACACGCCTTCGCTTACCGCACGCCGTTCGACGTCACCGAGCATCTCGCCGTGGTCTTCGGCGATATCGGCGATGGGCGCGGCGTTCCTGTCCGTCTCCATCGCGAGGCTGTGCTGGAAGATGTATTCGGCGAGAAGAGCGGCCTCGATGCGGTCCTCGCGCGTCTGGCTAAAGCAGGACGCGGCGTCGTCGTCTATCTCCGCGAAGGGTCGGTCGGCGTCGCCGAGGTCAGTGCCCGTGCCCGCGACACGATCAAGCCTTCTCCTGATTCCGCCGCCGCGCGCCGCGAGGAGTGGCGCGAGGTCGGTCTCGGCGCACAAATCTTGAAAGACCTCGGCGTGAAGTCGATCCGCCTCATCGCCAGCCGCGAGCGCCGCTACGTCGGTCTCGACGGCTTCGGCATCGCGATCGAAACAACGGAAATCGTCTAGCCGGAACCGATGTGCGGAACTCCTATCCCTCCCCGGAACGGGGAGGGGGGACCACGCGAGGCGTGGTGGGCGGGGTTTCTTCGAGAGCCACAAGAATGGCCTCAAGAACGCCATCGAGATTGCCATCCACATCATTGTTCCAAAACCGCAGCACTCTGAACCCAGCCTCGCTCAGCCGTCGATCGCGCTCGACATCGCGCGGCCCTCCATGTTGGCTGCCGTCCACCTCGATGACGAGGAACGCCGACAAGCAGGTGAAGTCGAGGATGTAACCGAACCGTGGTACCTGCCGTCGGAAGTGATGGCCGCGCTCGCGCCGCCAGCTTCTGAGATGAACCCAGAGTTTCACCTCTTGCGGTGTCATTGACTTCCGCAAGCGGCGTGCATTTGCATTGGCCATTCACATCACCGCTGGTCCCCACCCACCGCGCTTCGCGCGGTTCCCCCTCCCCGTGCCGGGGAGGGATGGTGCCCCCTTTCTAGACCACCGCGCATTGGTGGAACTCCTATCCCTCCCCCAGAGGGGGAGGGGGAACCGACCGAAGGTCGGTGGGTGGGGTAACTGCCGCCCTCCGTCTCACCACCAGTTGATGCCGCTCGAAGGCGAGCACCACGACGAACGATACCGCCAGCGGGATCACCAGATAGAAAAGCCGGAAGACGATGAGCGCCGCCAACACGTCCGCCGGCGGCACGTC
>JAYTZZ010000224.1:0-7124 GCA_043741595.1 Hyphomicrobiales bacterium
GCCGAACTCAGCGTCGGCGATCCGCGCGACCCCGCGACCGATATTGGGCCGGTCATCGACGCCGAAGCCAAACGCGGCCTCGAAGCGCATGTCGCCGCCATGCGCGGAGCACCCTTCGCCAAGATTCTCTATGCCCGCGACGCTCCCGCCGCGGGGACATTTGTCGCGCCCCACGTCATCGAACTCGACAAGCCGTCGCGCCTAGACCGCGAGGTGTTCGGCCCGATCCTTCATGTCGTCCGCTGGAAAGCCAATGAGCTGGACGGTCTGATCGATTCCATCGCCGCGACCGGTTTCGGACTCACCCTTGGCATCCAGTCGCGCATCGACGAGACCGTGAACCACATCATCGATCGGCTGGCGGTCGGAAACGTGTACGTGAACCGTAACATCATCGGTGCCGTCGTTGGAACCCAACCTTTCGGCGGCTCGGGGCTTTCTGGCACAGGCCCGAAGGCCGGCGGACCTGACTACCTCCGCCGCTTCGCGATCGAGCAGGTTGTTTCGATCAATACCGCCGCGGCGGGAGGCAACGCTTCGCTGATTGCGATGGGCGACGACTAGCCGGCGTGCCAAGCGTGGAGATCGCGTGCGTGGGCCTGATACCGTTCCGCTGCGCGGCGCGCAACTTCGGCTGCCCGTAGCCGGAAGCCCTCGTCGAGGTTCCGTTCCTGCCATTCTTGGTGGCGGCGCTCACGGAACGCTCCGGCCAGGGTCTTCGCGGCGACAACGGGGTGGCGTTCGGCGAGGAACGACAAGTCGAACGCAATTTCGGGAAGTTCGGATTGGTCCGCTACCTCATCCAGGAAGGATAAATCGAACTTGATGTCGGGCAGGTCGCCGAACCCGGGAAGCACGACGTCATCGAGGCTCATGGCCATCGCTGCCTCCGTCGCGGTCCGTCGCTCGGGCCACAACAGGAATGCTGTCAGGCCGAGAAACCCAACAGCGATCGAGAGGGGGAGGGCCTCCGGGCCGAACAGGTCGATGAGATAGCCGACCGGCGTCGCGCCGAGCACCGAGCCGGCGGAATAAGCCATCCCGAAGCCGGTCGATACGACGGCAAGCCGCTGACCCCGGAAATCCTGCCCGATGAGGATGACCCCGAGTGCATAGATACCCGCGATCGTTCCGCCAGCCGCAAAGAGCACTGGGACGAGGAACAGCGAATGATCCATCGCGAAGGGCATCAGGAACATCGTCACGGTCGCGACCGAAGCAGCGAGCTTCAGAGTAAGACCGCGCCCGTAGCGATCGGCCATCCAGCCGAGCACAAGCACAAGGGCCGCCTCACCCAGACCGAACACAGCCACCAAACGCGCCGCGCCAGCGTCGTCGAGACCGTGGGCAAGGCCATAGAGCGGCAGCAGCGCCTGCATGGCGGTTTCGCCGATCCCGGAAAGGAAGGCGACCACAACGACGATACCGCCCAGCGATAGGGCGGACCGCAAACCGCCGCGGTGCGGGGCGTCGTGTTCCTCGCCGGCGGCGTGGCGCCGGGTAGGTATCAGCATCGCAACGACGGCCCCGGCAAAGAGGGGCACCATCGCGACGATCAGCGGCAGCGAACCGTTCACTCCGGTCACGCCGAGGACCATCGGCGCGGCAAATTGGCAAAGCGCGTAAAGTGTTGAGGAGCCTCCAATAATCCGGCCACGGTGACGATCGTCGACCGCCCCGTTCAGCCAGATTTCCGTCGTCGTCCACAGCGCGGAGAAACATGCACCCATCACAAAACGCGCCGCGAACCACATGGCGACGTCGTTGACCGTGAGGATTGCCAGGAAGGAAACGGCGGCGAGCGCAAACAACAGCGCGACCAGGCGATTGAGACCGAGGAAGTCGATCGCCTTCGGCAGGAACGGGCCGACGATAAGAATCCCGATGCCGGCCAGCGACGCGTTCAATCCGATCAGCCAGTTCGGGAGATCGTGTTTTGCAAGCGCCAGTGAGAAGAACGGATAGCGATAGCCGTAGAGCAGCGCTTCCGCGCCGATGAGGAAGAGAACGCCTCCAACACGCCATGGCTTCATACGACCGTCCCACCCCCGAACGTCCGAAGGGGAACATCCGGCAAAATGATAAACGCGCGCTTATCAGGGTCGGCGATCACCCTCGCGGGGCGGCGCCAAAATCACATCTGATACAGTTCGTGCTCGTCGATCTCGAGGACCGGTACACCGCCAGACTGGCCGTCGCGGCTTGGAACGTATTCCTTGCCGTCGAACAGGACCGCCGACCACTTAGCGCAGAGTCTCGCCGCGTAGGTGACCGGCATTTCGTGGAGATGCGGGCACTTCTTCAGCTCGGCAAAGACGGGGTCATTGTGCGCGGCATACCAGCTTTTCTGGTCTTCGCTGAGATGCACGCCGCGGGCCGGATCGGCCGTTATGCGGCTATAGTTCGAGATCGTGGTGATCGACATGTTCTGCCAGGAAACCACACACCGGCGGAAGAGCATCTCGACCGCATCGCGATCATGGACCATTTCATGGGGAGCGCGCCCCCATGCACGCATGGCCTGGTCGTGGACAAGGCGCGCGAAAGCGAACGCATCGGACGTCGTGTTGATCGCGGTGAACGGCGCACCGAGCGAGGGATCGTAGAGCGGATCGTTGGGATTGGACGCGTTCTTGCAGAAGGCCACCGAGAAGAACTCGTAGATCGTGTCCTTGCCGGTGACCGGGCAGGGTACCTCGAGACCATGCGCCAGCGTCTTGCCGGCTATGAGCGCGTCGTAGTCGTCGGTGAGCTCGGCGTCGAACATGGCAGCGCCGAGGAGACGCAGCTCCTCCTCAACGTCGCGGCATACTGTGTTGTGATCGAAGATCGCCAGAAACCCAGTCTTCTGACGCTCGGCAACCTGCATCCGGAAATCCGCCAGCGCGGTCGCATATTCGCGACCGGTCTTGAAGCGGGCGACGTGGTACCGCCCGAGGCGGAACTCGCGTTTACCGGCGGTACAATGGAGGCCGGTTTCGAGCCATGTCTCGAAAGTTTCGGGCTGTGGCTGGTCGTGTAAGGGGCATCGGCCCGCAGAAGCGCTTTGCGCCCCTGCCCCTGGCCCAAAAAAGGCCTCCGCCGACAGCGCCGCTGGCGCCGTCTCTGCGAGACTCATCAACCGCCTCCTCGTACTCACGCTCAACTTATGCTTTACCGCCGCAGACTCATTTCGCTTCAGAATTAACCGTTTGTCAACCAAATGGCGAAGGCCAAGGCCTCCCAAAACGGCTGATATTGTGCCCATAAGCATTTGACTTAACTGGCAATTAACCACGAACACAAAACGCAGACCGCGGGTGTATCACCAGTCGCTGCAGTTTGGGGTTGTCGTCGTGATTAAGCATCCGGAAATCCGAGCGAGTTATTGTCCCTGTCAGTTTCAACAGGCGGACTCCGGACCATGGCCAAGTCGGTTGCCGGGCGAATAACGCTCAATCTAGTTACCGAGATCATCGTCACGCTCGTGACGGTGTCGCTGGCCATATTCTGGATGGCCCATCGGCAGAACGAACAGGCCGAAGAGGCGAGCAAGACCATGGTGCTGGGCGGCATCAGCTCCATGGAGGACCACGTCAAGCAGTTCGCCAACGACTATGCGTGGTGGGAAGCCGGCTACGACGCCTACGTGAAAGGCGATCGCGAGTGGGTCGATGAGAATTTCGGCTCCGGCGTCACCGACACCCAGATTTCGGACATCCTGGTCATCATCTCGCCAGAGGGCGACATGCCCTACAGCTGGGCGATCGACAACGACCACGGCACCCCGACTGAGATTTTTGCGCCGCACGTCCGGGACGAGATTCGCGCGCTCCTCAAGGACGTGCCGGTCGAGAACGAACAGGCGCGGTCCGGCTATTTCCGCGTCGGTGATGACATCCTCCTCGTCGCAGTGGCGCGAATGGCGCCGGTGTCCCGCGTCTCGGAGGTGGATCCCGCTACCTTGCCCTTCTTGATCCAGGGCATTTACTTGAGCAAGGAACGGCTGGTCGAGCTTGGCTCCCAGTTCCTGCTCGACGACGTCCATTTGCAGGTCGGTGCGCCGGCCGACGCGGTGCTGGCTGCGAGCTTTCCGTTGGTCAAGGATCTCGATGGCCAGACCATAGGCGCCTTCATCTGGACCCCAATCAATTCTGGCTACATAGCGCTGAAAAATGTCGCCGGCCCGGTCTCTGCAGCGCTTGCTCTGTTCTGCATCGTTGCCTTTGGCGCGGCCTATAGAACGCGGCGCCTCGCGGTCAAACTCACGGAAAGCGAACAGGTAGCCGTCACCGCCGCGCGCACCGACAGCATGACTGGCCTCATGAACCGCACCGGGTTTGGCGAGCTGCTCGAGACCGCAACCTACGAAAGCGCCTGTGGCGCCGGGGAGCTCGCGGTTATTTATCTTGACATCAACGGCTTCAAGGCGGTCAACGACTCTATTGGCCACCACGGCGGTGACGACCTTGTCCGGGCATTGGCCGCTCGCATCAACGCTGCCCTTCCGGCGGGCGCGGCGCTGGCTCGCATCGGTGGCGATGAATTTGCGGTCGCCGTATTGACGGGCCACGGCGGCAACGACGTCGCCGAGACCGCGCATATGCTCGCGCACTCGATCGACAAGCCCTTTACGATCTTTAGTTTCGAGTTCCATGTGACTGCGTCCGTGGGCTACGCAATCGCCGACGAAGCCGGCATGAAATCTGCGGAAGTCATCCGCCGAGCCGACCTTGCTATGTACCAGGCGAAGAACGGCGCAGAACGCGACCCGGTCGCCTATCAGGCAACGATGGAGACGGGGGCGCTCGAGAAGAAGCAAATCGAGGCTGGTCTCCGCAAGGCGATCGAGACCGGCGACCTGAAGGTTTTCTACCAGCCGGTCGTCAACGCCGCCGACCTGACAATCGTCGGACTGGAGGCTCTCGTTCGCTGGACTTCAAAGGAGTTCGGCGCAGTCTCGCCGGCCGTGTTCATTCCAGTCGCCGAGGAAACCGGGCTCATCCACGATATTGGCCGTTGGGTGGTCCACCGCGCTTGCGAGGATCTCCATCGCTGGCCGGCTCTCCACATGGCGATCAACGTCTCGCCAGTACAACTGCGCGATCCGAACTTCGCCCACGAAATTCGGCAGATCGTCGAGAGCCACGGCCACAGCCCGTCGCGTTTCGAGCTGGAGCTGACCGAAGGCATCCTCGTCAACAACCCGACTATCGCCCAGCGCAAGTTGAAGATGCTCAAGGACTCCGGGTTCGTGCTGTCGCTTGATGACTTTGGGACCGGTTTCTCGTCGATCGGCTACCTGCGCCAGTTTCCCTTCGACATCCTCAAGATCGACCGCTCGTTCGTACGCGAGATCTGCATGAAGGGTACAGCCAACGCGCTGCTGCAATCGTTGGTATCGCTGGGCGACGCCCTTGAGCTTTCGGTCATCGCCGAGGGCATTGAGAACGACGAACAGCTGCAGCTGCTCCGCCTCATGCGTTGTGGATACATCCAGGGGTTCCTCATCAGCCGCCCCGTGAGCGCGGACGATATAGACCTTCTGCTCGCCGCACGCGATGCTCGCGCTGTCGGCGGGAATGTCGCCGAGGACCGGATGGTCGCAACTTCGGCATAAGCCGCTGCCACACGGACACTAGCGCAGTCGGATCGGGATTGGCATAAGGCGGGTAATGCCCGCCGCCCTGCCGCCGCCCAATGCATCCATCACCAATTCCGAAGCGCGCCGCATTGCTCTGGCTGCGCAAGGCTTCGGTCGCCGCAAGACCAGTGGCCGTTCGTCTTGGCAGCGTATCGGCGCTGCGATCGACGACATGAACCTGCTTCAGCTCGATTCGGTAAACGTACTCGTCCGCTCGCACTACCTGCCGGTGTTCTCGCGAATCGGCGACTATGATCGCGCTGCGCTTGACCGCCGCGCTTTTCATCACGGCGCCAAGCGCCAATTCTTCGAGTATTGGGCCCACGAAGCATCGCTTCTGCCGCTCCGCCTCCACCCGCTGATACGCTGGCGAATGGATCATGCCCGGAGATATGTCGGCCACACCGCGGCCCGCGCAGAGGCGCACCGCAAAGAGCGCGCCTACTATCGCGCGATTCTGAAAGAGGTCGAGCGGCGCGGCCCGATCGCAGCGAGCGACCTTGAGGACCCAGGCGAACGCTCCGGCCCGTGGTGGGGCTGGCATCAGGGCAAGGGCGCGCTCGAACGGCTCTTCCGCACGGGCGAAGTTACCTCGGCCGGCCGGCGCGGCGGATTTGAACGCGTCTACGACCTGACCGAGCGCGTCATTCCGGCGGAGATCATGGCGCTGCCGACGCCCACCGAACACGACGCCATCCGCGAACTGGCTTTCGCCGGCGCCCGCTCTTTCGGTGTCGCGACCGAAGTCGATATCCGCGATTATTTCCGCTTGCCGGTCGCGGAAGCCCGCCGCGCTGTCACCGAACTGGTGGAGGACGGGAGGATCATCGCGGTCACGGTCGATGGCTGGGAAAAACCGGCCTACATGGCCAAGGGCGCTACGGCGCCTCGGCGGCTTGCGGCCACCGCGCTTCTTTCCCCTTTTGACCCGCTGGTCTGGTTCCGCCCGCGCACGGAGCGGCTGTTCGATTTCCATTACCGGATCGAGATCTACACGCCTCAGGCCAAGCGGCGCTTCGGCTACTACGTGTTGCCTTTCCTCCACAACGGGCGGCTGAGCGCGCGTATCGATCTGAAATCGGAACGCGCCGAGAGCGTACTTGCGGTGCGTGGCGCATATGCGGAGGAGGGTGCCGATCACGAGGGTCTGGCGCCGGCCGTTGCCGGGGAACTGCGGCGGCTCGCAACCTGGCTGGGGCTCGGCACTATCCGTGTCACGCCGCGAGGCGATTTGGCCGCGCCGATCGCCAAAGAGCTTTGACGGCCGGAAGGCTGGACTTTCAGACAAGTCCGGTCCATTTCACCGGCCAATGACCAAGTACCGCCACCCCATCGCCATCGCGCCGATGATGGATCGGCACGATGTATAGGTCATTACAATGGCTTAATTGCAGTCTGGTGCACCCAGTGGTGCACTGAGGACCAAAACCCTCTATTTTGCCCCAACAATCATTCGAGACCGGGAAGCGAATCGGAACCTGCCACCGTGGCGACCGATCGA
>JAYTZZ010000225.1:0-3012 GCA_043741595.1 Hyphomicrobiales bacterium
GATCTTGCTTTCGCGGAACTCGACGTGCTTGCGGGCGACCGGATCGTACTTCTTCATCACCAGCTTGTCCGTCTTGGTGCGCGAGTTCTTCTTGGTGACGTAGTAGAAGCCGGTATCGGCCGACGAAAGCAGCTTGATCTTGATAGTGGCGGATTTAGCCATGACAAAAATCCTCGGAAGTCCGGGTGAATTGGCGCGCACACTAAGATTGGCGGTCTGAATGTCAAGCAAAAGGCCGGGAAGAGCTCTGGCCGCGGCGTTCTTTCTCGTGGCGGCCGGTATCGCCGCTGCCGATGACCGCATCATCATAAATCCGCGATCCGCCTATCCAGAAGGGCCGGTGGTGGTGGGAAATCTCGTCTACTACGCCGAGATGGGCGCCGACCGGGTCATGCGATGGGACGGTCATGCCAATACGCCCATCTGGTCGCGGCCCGGGTGCGGCCCGACGTCGGTCGCGCGCGGGGCAGAGAATACGCTCATCGTGCTTTGTCACATCGAATGGCGCGTAGCGCGGATCACCACTTCAGGGGAGACGCTGGAGATCATCGACCGGGACGCCAACGGCCAACCGTTCATGGATCCGAATGCGTCGATCAACGATGCCAAGGGCGGCGTGTATCTCTCGTCTTCCGGCACCTTCTCACCTGACGCGCCCGCTGAAGGCGCCGTGCTCTATCTGGACCCCAGCGGCAAGCTGCGGCGGGTCGCCGAGGGCATCCACTATTCCAACGGCGTGGCGCTCTCGGGCGATGGCAAGGTCCTGTTCGTCTCGGAACACTTGTCGCGCAACGTCCTCGCTTACGACGTTGCGCACGATGGAAGCCTGTCGGGCAAGCGCGTGTTTCTCAGGCTCGACGATGTCGTCGGCAAAGATCCGAAACGGGACTGGGATGTCGGGCCTGATGGCCTTGCGATGGATGCGGCGGGCAGCCTCACTATCGCCGAGTATGGCGGCGGCCGTCTGATCATTGTCGACAAGACCGCGCGCCTCAGGGCGATCATCAAATTTTCGGAGGCGTTCGTCACCGCGCCCGCCCTCATCAACGGCGGCAGGCGCATCTTCGTCACCGCTCCGGTGTCGCTCTTCGACCCGACGGCGTACGGTGCCGTTTATTCGGTAGCTAACCCCGTCTACGGGAAGGACTGACCTTCGGCGGTTTCCGCCTTGCCGTCGAACCCGTGCATGCGAAGCGCCCATTGCAATGCGACGATCGCGCCCTTGACCGGCTGGAGCAGGCCGACCGTGAGGCCAGCGGTCAACGGCAGCCAGATCAGCAGATGCTGGGTCACCGACAGGTTAGTGGTCAGTTGCACGGCCAGCAGGACCGGAACGAGCAGGTGACCAACGATCACCATCGTGAAGTAGGGCGGCGCATCGTCGGCGCGCTGGTGGGTGAAGTCCTCGCAGCAAACCGAACAAGCGGCGACCGGCTTCAGGTAGCGGCCGAACAGGCGCCCCTTGCTGCAATGCGGGCAGCGGCCGGCGAAGCCGCGCAGCATCGCGCGAAACACGGGGCGTGGTTCAAGAGCCTCCAGCGTATCGTGTTCGATGGCAACCATGAGTCTGAGATGGGCTTCGGCGCGAACCCTGACAATGCGCTGGATTGCCACGGCTGACTTGTGGCGGGCCTATTTCCGGCCGCGGCGGTGTTTTCCGCGGCCCTGCTCGCGGGGCCTGCCTTGCAAGCCTGGTCGTCCAGGGCGGCCTTGAACCGGCGGTCGATCCTTCCGCGCCAACACACGGCCTTCCGAAAGAAGTTCGAAACGGAGCGCGCCGGCGAGCGGGGCAGCTTCCACCAACTTCACCTCGACCCGGTCACCCAGGCGGTGCATTTCGCCGGTTCGTGAGCCGATGACCGCATGCCGGGTCTCGTCGTAGGTGAAGTATTCGGAGCCCAGCGTGCGCATCGGCACGAAGCCGTCGGCACCGGTTTCGTCGAGCTTCACGAACAGCCCGGCGCGAGTAACACCGGAAATGCGCCCGCGGAACGTCGCGCCGATGCGGTCGGCGAGCCAGTGCGCCACCAGCCGGTCGATGGTGTCGCGCTCAGCCGCCATGGCGCGCCTCTCGGCGGCGGAAATCTGCGCGGCGATTTCCTGGAGGTGCGCCTCGATGCCCTCCGGCAAGCCGCCGGCGCCAAGCCCCAGCGAGCGGACCAGCGCGCGGTGGACGATCAGGTCGGCATAGCGTCGGATCGGCGAGGTGAAGTGCGCGTAGCGGCGAAGGTTGAGCCCGAAGTGGCCGATATTCTCCGGGCTGTACTCGGCCTGTGCCTGCGTGCGGAGCACGACCTCGTTGAGAAGCGGTCCATGCTCGGAGTCGGTCGCCCGCCCAAGGATGTTGTTGAAGTGCGACGGCCGCAGGTTGCCGCCCTTGGGCAGCGACATCTCGATCGACTTCAGGAAATCTCGGAGCGCTTCCTGCTTCGCCAATGAAGGCGCGTCGTGAATGCGGTAGACCAGCGGCGATTTCTTCGCCTCCAGAGTCTCGGCTGCGGCGACGTTCGCCATGATCATCATCTCCTCGATGAGGCGCATGGACTCAAGACGCGCGGGCACGACAATGCGTTCGATCGCGCCGTCCTTGCCGAGGACGACTTTGCGCTCCGGGAGATCGAGATCGAGCGGCTCGCGAGCATCGCGTCCGCGCTTCAGGATTTCGTAACCGGCCCAAAGATTGGCGAGCGCGGTCCTCACATTTTGAGTCAGGTCGCCGGAGTTCCCGTCGAAAGCGTCCTGCGCCTTCTGATAGGAGAGCTTTGCCGCCGAGCGCATCATGATGCGATGGAAGCGATGGTTGATCTTGCGGCCGTCGGCGGAGAACACCATGCGCACCGCTATCGCCGGGCGATCTTCACCTTCGCGTAGCGAGCACAGATCGTTGGAGATGCGCTCGGGCAGCATCGGCACGACGCGATCCGGGAAATAGACCGAGTTGCCGCGCTTCAGAGCCTCGCGATCGAGCGTCGCGCCCGGGCGGACGTACCAGGCGACATCGGCGATGGCGAC
>JAYTZZ010000226.1:0-7092 GCA_043741595.1 Hyphomicrobiales bacterium
GCTTGGCCTACGGCAGCCTCGCCCGAAGGTTGGGCACCGTCGACCGCGAGCCGATGCGTGACTGGCGTTTCGCCTCCGATTGCTCGAAGACTTGATCCCGTCACCCGAGTGCGGCCTTGCGACCGTCCCGGTGCCACTCTTTCCAAAGTCCCGATGCCGCATCGCTGCAGATTCGTGACCTCTTCCGAAGTAGCTCCGCGGGGCACCCGGCCCGACCGGACTTGCATCCGACCCACCGGCGCGGTTCGCAGAAAAACCAGTCTCGGGCGCTCGACTTTGCCCTTGCCGAACTCGGCTGGCCCTTTGCGGTGACGAGATGTTTACCCACCGCAGCTTCAGATGAAAGTCGGAACTCGGGCGTTTGGGATGAGTGGGGATAACGGGGAGCGAGATGCGATTTGCTCTGGTGTTTTGTCGAGACTCAAGATTTGCGCGTCAGCTCATCTTCCGCAGGAAGTTGAGATGGAGGTGATTCAGGGAGTCGCCAGAATCAGTTACGGGTGGAAGTTCACAGGCTGAATCATGCTCCGTTCGTTCATCATCGCCATCGTCATCCTCGCGCTCCTCACTGGCGCGGCAGTAGTTTTCTTGTGGCCGCTCCGGGTGGTCAGCGCGCTCACCAGCCGTAAGGGCTATTCGCTCCGCGCCGACATTGCCTATGGGACGCTCCCCGCTCAGCATCTGGACGTCTATACGCCCGACAGCGCTGCATCCGATGCGCCTGCGATCATTTTCATCCATGGCGGCGGGTGGGCAATCGGCGACAAGGACGAGTACCGCTTCATCGCGCAGGCCTTCGCTTCAGCCGGGATGATCGTCGTCATCCCCAGCTACCGTCTCCATCCGGACGTGGTGTTTCCCGAATTCGTCCGCGACGGGGCTGCGGCGGTAGCGTGGACCGCTCGCAATCTCGCCGGTCATCCCATATTCCTCCTCGGTCATTCCGCCGGCGCGCATATCGCGGCGTTGCTTAATCTCGATGAGCGCTATCTCGACGATCTCGGCGTTCCGCGTGGTGCCGTGGCTGGCATGATCGGTTTGTCGGGCCCCTACGATTTCCTGCCGCTGACGGAAGATCGCCACAAACGGATATTCCCAGAATCGAGCCGCGATGACAGCCAGCCGATCCATTTCGTCGACGGCACCGAGCCGCCGATGCTGCTCATCACTGGCGATGCGGATACTACCGTGAGATCCGGCAACACGACGCGCCTGGCAGCCACGGTCGTCGCCAAAGGTGGACGCGCGACGGTGAAAATCTATCCGGGTGTCGGCCACCTCAGCACCATGATGGCGCTTGCAAAGGTGCTTCCCTACTTCAAGCCGCCGGTTCGCCGCGACATACGGGCCTTCATCGCCGAAGTGAGAGGACGCTAGGTGTTGCGCCCCAGAAACTCGGCTATCCGAACGATCGCCTTCCTGATGTTCTCCGCCGAGTTGGCGTAGGAGAGGCGGAGGTAACCTTCGCCGAGGATGCCGAAGTCGGGGCCGCCGATAGTGGCGACGCCTGCCTTCTCCAGAAGATCGGAGGCAAAGGCCTTTGCCTTGAAGCCGGTCTTGGTGATGTTGGGGAAGGCATAGAACGCACCCTTCGGGGTGATGCAGGAGAATCCGTCGAGCCTGTTCAACTCCTCGACGACGATCTTCCGGCGCTTGTCGAACTCGGCGACCATCGCCGCCACCGAATCCTGCGGGCCGGTGAGGGCGGCGAGGCCGGCGAATTGCGCTGGCGCATTGACGCATGACCAAGCGTTCACAGCGAGCTTTCGGATATGGCTGTAAAGTGGCTTCGGCCAGACCGAATATCCCATCCGCCAGCCCGTCATGGCATAGGTCTTCGACCAGCCGTCGAGCAGGATGACGCGGTCGCGAACCTCCGGATAGGAGAGGAGCGAGACGTGCGGCAGGCCGTCGTAGGTCATCTGGCCGTAGATTTCGTCGGAAAGGATCGCGACGTCGGGGAACTTCGCGAGACCTGCGACCAGCGCATCGATCTCGGCCTTCGGCGTGACGCCGCCGGTCGGGTTCGCCGGTGAATTGAGGATGATGAGCCGCGTCTTCGGCGTGATCAGCGCCAGCGTTTCCTCCGCCGAGAAGGCGAAGCCGTTCTCCTCGCGGATCGGGATCGGCACGGGGCGCGCCCCCGTATATTCGATCATCGAGCGGTAAATGGGGAATCCGGGGTCCGGATAGAGAATGTCGGCGCCGGGTTCGCCGAACATCAGGATCGCCGCGAACATAGTGATCTTGCCACCTGGCACGATCGCCACCTGATCGGGCGAAACCTCGACCTTGACGCGCCGGAAGATGTCGGCGGCGACCGCTTCGCGTAGCGGTTTGATGCCAGTCGCCGGTGTATAGCCATGATGGCCGTCGCGCAGCGCCTTCACAGCCGCCTCGACGATATGCTCCGGCGTGCGGAAATCGGGCTGACCGATGCCGAGGTTGATGATGTCCTTGCCCTCGGCGGCGAGTTCGGTCGCCCGCGCCAGGACGGCGAAGGCGTTCTCCTCGCCGATCCGGTCGAAGCCGGCGATTGTGTGAAACACGGCGGTTCCCTTGAATTGCATTCCAGTTTGATTTTGCGGCGACAATAGGCGCATAAAACCGCCCAAATCAAACGGACTCTGCCTGCTTCCCATGCCATCGGTTGCCGAGAAACGCCGGACATTCCGTGCCCTGCATAAGGCCGGATGTTTTGTCATTCCGAACCCCTGGGACGTTGGCTCGGCCCGCTATCTCCAACACCTCGGCTTCAAGGCACTGGCGACAACAAGTTCAGGGGCGGCGTGGAGTCTCGGCTATGCGGACGGCGACGTGCCGCGAGACGTCATGCTCGATCACCTGCGGACGATGGCGAACGCGAGCGACCTTCCGATCAATGCGGATTTCCTCGACGGCTTTGCCGATGCCCCCGACAAGGTCGCCGCAAACGTGCGGCTTGCCGTCGCTACAGGCGTTGCCGGGCTATCGATCGAGGATCAGATACCCGGAACCCGGCAGCTCTACGATGCCGGGCTGGCAGTTGAACGCATCGCCGCGGCGCGCTCCGCGATCGATGCGACCGGCGGCGATATGCTCCTCGTGGCTCGATCCGAATGCTACCTCACCGGCCACGCCCAGCCGTTAAAGGAAGCAATCTCGCGCCTCGAGAAATTTAGCCAAGCCGGCGCCGACTGTCTCTTTGCTCCCGGCGTGCGGACGCACGAGGACATCCTCGCTCTCGTGAAGGCGGTCGCTCCGAAGCCACTAAACGTGGTCATCGGGTGGCCGAGCGAACTCACGGTCAGCGATCTCGCGGCGCTCGGCGTACGGCGCATCAGTGTCGGTGGTGCGCTGGCGCGGTCGGCGTGGGGCGGCTTCCTGAAGGCGGCGAAGGACATCGCGGAGAATGGAACCTTCGGGGCATTTGTGGATGCTGCTCCGGGTGGCGAACTCAACGCCTTCTTCAAATCCGATTCCGGGGCGGGACCGTTATGAACGAACAGCCCGTTGGACCGCCGGTCGATTCAACCCCGGCGGAGCGGCCGGGTGTGGTTACCTTGCAGGGACGGTTCTGCCGTGTGGAGAAGCTCGACACCGCACGGCACGCGGACGGACTCTGGCAGCTCTTGAAGGGACACGACCACGTCTGGGACTACCTGGCTGTCGGTCCCTTCACGGACGGCCGAGCCTTCGCAGCGTGGCTGGAGGAGCGGGCCGTCGCGCTAGATCCTTACGCCTACGCTGTAGCGGATTACGCCAGCGGGCGGCCGCTCGGCATTGTCACGCTGATGGAAATCCGGCCGGCCATGCGGGTCATCGAGATGGGCAGCATCGTCTATTCGCCTGCTCTCCAGCGGACCGCCGCTGCCACGGAAGCGCAATATCTGATGGCGCGGTATGTCTTCGATGATCTCCGCTATCGGCGCTACGAGTGGAAATGCAACGCGCTGAACGCGCCGTCGATGCGCGCAGCGGAACGCCTCGGTTTCACCTACGAAGGCACCTTCCGCCAGCACATGATCATCAAGGGTCGCAACCGCGATACAGCCTGGTTCTCGATTACCGACGGGGAGTGGCCGCGCGTGAGAGCCGCGTTCGAACGGTGGCTGGCACCGGAAAACTTCGACGGTAACGGCAAGCAACGAACAAGCCTCGGGAGTTGAAATGAATCGATTGAAGGGGAAGCGGGCATTCGTGACGGCGGCGGGCGCCGGCATCGGGAGGGCGACGGCAATTGCCTTCGCGGCGGAGGGTGCCCACGTCACAGCCACCGACCTCAAAGCCGACCTCATGGCCGACCTGAAAGGGCAGGGGGTCGCCGAGACCTACGTACTGGATGTGCGCGACACGAAGGCGGTGCGGGCGATGGCGGAGAAAGTTGGCACGGTTGACGTCCTCTTCAACTGCGCCGGCTTCGTTCACCACGGAACGGTGCTGACTACCTCCGACGAGGAATGGGATTTTTCCTTCGATCTCAACGTGAAGTCCATGCATCGCATTATTGGCGCCTTTCTGCCGGGAATGCTAACGAAGGGCGGTGGCTCGATCATCAACATCGCGTCCGGCGCTTCCTCGATCCGCGGCATAGCGAACCGCTATGTTTATGGAGCCTCGAAAGCTGCTGTCATCGGGCTGACGAAGTCGGTCGCTGCCGACTACATTCGCCAAGGAATCCGCTGCAACGCGCTCGCGCCGGGCACGATTCAGTCTCCCTCACTTGACCAGCGGATAGCCACGCAGGCGAAAGAGCAGGGCAAGCCGGTCGAGGTCATCCGCCAGGCGTTTATCGATCGACAGCCTATCGGCCGCCTCGGGACAGCGGAAGAAATGGCCTGGCTCGCCGTCTACCTCGCATCTGACGAGTCGGCCTACACGACGGGCCAGGTTCATTCCGCCGATGGTGGTTTCGCCCTATGAGCCGCGTTCTCATCATCGGCGCAGCCGGCATGGTTGGCGTCAAGCTGACGAACCGCCTCGTTGCCGACGGCGCAATCGCCGGCAAGCCAATCGACGTTCTTACCCTCGTCGATGTCGTCGCGCCGGTGGTCCCGACGGGAACGCCATTCAAAATCGAGACGCGTACCGCCGACCTGTCGGTTTCTGGCGCTGCTGACGCCGTCGTTGCTTCGCGGCCGGATGTGATCTTTCACCTCGCGGCGATTGTCTCGGGCGAAGCCGAGGCCGACTTCGAAAAAGGCTATCGCGTCAATCTCGACGGCACGCGGCATCTCTTCGAGGCCGTCCGCAAAGTCGGCGACGGCTACAAGCCGCGCGTCGTCTTCACCTCGTCGATCGCCGTCTTTGGGGCACCATTTCCCGACGCCATCTCCGACGAGTTCTTCGAGACGCCGCTCACCTCGTATGGCACGCAGAAGGCTATCGACGAATTGCTCCTGTCCGACTACACCCGCCGCGGCTTCATGGACGGCATCGGCATTCGATTGCCGACGATCTGTGTGCGCCCCGGCAAGCCCAACAAGGCAGCATCCAGCTTCTTCTCGGGCATCATTCGCGAGCCGCTCGCCGGACAAGAAGCAGTGCTCCCCGTGCCTGAAACAGTCCGCCATTGGCATGCCAGCCCGCGCTCGGCCGTCGGCTTCCTTGTCCATGCGGCTGGCCTCGACGGTGCCAAGCTCGGCAGTCGGCGTAATCTCTCCATGCCCGGCGTATCGGCCACCGTTGGCGAGCAGATCGGGGCGCTCCGCAAAGTCGCCGGTGACAAAGTCGCGCAGCGCATCCGGCGAGAGCCTGACGCAACCATCATGAAGATCGTCGAGGGCTGGGCGCGAAATTTCGCCCCGGAGCGCGCGACCGCGCTTGGGTTTCGGGCAGAGCACGACTTCGAGGAGATCATCCGTATCCACATCGAGGACGAACTCGCCGGGACGTGGGTGCGATAGAGGCTATTTCGGAGGAAGAGGCGTCTCGGGCACGGGCGTGAGGGGCTTGCCTTCCTCGAACCAGCTTCTGAGATTGTCGACCACGAGCTGGCCCATGGCGTCGCGCGTATAGACGGAAGCCGAGCCGACGTGGGGGAGGAGCACGGCGTTCGGCAGAGCGATCAGAGCGGCGGGCACGTTCGGTTCGTCGGCGAATACGTCGAGGCCCGCCGACCGGATGGTGCCGTCCTTCAGCGCCGCGATAAGGGCATGCTCGTCGACGACGATGCCGCGACCGATATTGATGAGGACGCCATCGGTGCCCAGCGCCTTCAGAATTGCGGCGTCGATCAGTTTCGTGGTCGAGGGCGTGCCGGGGAGGACGACGATCAAGGTATCGACGTCCGCCGCCATGGCGCGAAGATCGGCGTAGTAGCGATAGGGCACGTCAGGCCGTGCGTGGCGGGTGTGATAGACGACGGGCACCTGCATTGCGTCCAAGCGTCGGGCAATGGCCATGCCGATCCGGCCGAGGCCGACGATTCCGACAGTGCGATTGCGGAGTGTGCCGGTGAGCGGATAGTTGCCCTTAATCCATTTGCCCTGGCGGAGGTGCCGCTCTGCGGCGGAGAGTTCGCGCACGGTCATGAGGAGGAGCCCGAGGGCGGTATCGGCTACCTCCTCGGTCAGGACATCCGGAGTGTTCGTGACGACGATGCCGCGCTCGGCGGCGGCCTTGAGGTCGATGCCGTCATAACCGACGCCAAAGCTCGCAACGATCTCGAGCTTCGGCAAGCGGTCGAAGAGAGCGCGATCGACATCAAAATGACCGCCGCGGGCCAGGCCGCGAATAGCAGCATTTCGATCTGCGCCGTCGTGAATCGTGAAGGCGCCGGCGAGCGCGAGCCGTGTTTTCTCGGGCATTGCTCCGGCGCTGAGAATGTCAATTTTTGCCAATCTTGCCTCGATTGATTTCAGTAGGTGGCGCGACCGCCGGAAATGTCGAAGGTAAAGCCCGTGGTGAAGGAGCATTCCTCCGAGACCATGAAGGCGATCATGGCGGCGATCTCCTCGACCAGGACCGCGCGACCGCGCGGAATCTTGGAGAGCATGTAGTCGATGAATTCTTGCGTAACCGGCCCGAGGATCGGCGTCATCGCGACCGCGGGCGCAATCGCGTTGACGGCGATGTTGTAGGTGGCGAGTTCCTTGCCCAGCGATTTGGTCA
>JAYTZZ010000227.1:0-15727 GCA_043741595.1 Hyphomicrobiales bacterium
CCGAACAGACCGGTGACGATAACGCCGAGAGCGATCGCGCTCGAGTGCAGGCCGACGACGCGATAGCTCAAAGCGAACTCGGACTGCAGGAAGGGGATGACGTTTCCCTGCACGTTGAAGAGATAGATCTGTGTGGAGATCAGAAAGTAGCCGTACCAGGTGGCCGGTCTGCGAACGAACGCGGCCATCGCCGGTGTAGCCATCGGGGAATCCATCGAGTCAGCCGCCGGCTTGCCAGAGGCGGATCGCCTCGATTGGGTGGAGGAGCATGATAATGTTCAGCGTGAGGTTGTCGCGGACGAAAGCGCCGACGACGAGTTCGAGGATGACTACCACGATGATGCTTGCCCACAAGGGCAGCCGCCACGCCAGGAAAAATCCAACAAGCATGGCCAGCGCGTCGAAGGTCGAATTGATGACGCTGTCGCCGAAATAGTCGAGCGAAATCGTGACCTCACGGTAGCGTCCGATGATCCACGGCGTGTTTTCGACGACTTCCCAGCCGACCTCAATGACGAGCGCGATCAGCGCGCGCACGCCGACCGGCAGTCGACGCGCCACCAGCCATAGGCCGGCGTAGAAAAGGATGCCGTGAATGACGTGGGATGGCGTGTACCAGTCCGTGAGGTGCTGTGAGTTCTCCGACGAGAACGTCACGCCGTGCCAGAGCTTAACGTACCCGCACTTGCAGATGAGCGGGTGGCCCATCGAGTAGAGCGCGACCGCGCCCGCCGCCAGAAACGCGACGATTCCGGTCGCGATCCATCCCCACCCGGGGCGGGCACGGTTGGTGAATGTCACTCGGCCGTCTTGTCTTCGAGCGAATGACGTTCGATCAGCCGTACCTGCAAAAGCGCGAAGACGAATGTCAGCGGTATGAGGCCGAATGCTTTGAAGGTCACCCAGGTGTCGGTGGAGACGTTGCGCCACAAAATCTCGTTAAGCAGGGCGAGGCCGAAGAAGAACAGCCCCCAGCGGACGGTGAGCTTTCGCCAGCCGGCGTCGTCGAGCTTGAACGCGGCGTCGAAGACGTAGCCCATCAGGGACTTGCCGAAGGCAAGGCCGCCGAAAAGGACGCCGCCGAACAGGCAATAGATGATCGTCGTCTTGATCTTGATGAACGTGTCGTCCTTCAGCCACAGCGTCAGTCCGCCGAAGACGACGACGATGATGGCCGAGACGAACGGCATCAGCGGCAGGCGGCGGGTCAGCCCGTAGGAGACGGCGAGCGCCACGAGCGTGGCGACGATGAAGGTGGCGGTGGCGAAAAAGATCGGTCCGCCAAGCGTCACGATGATCGGTGAGATTGCGGCTATTTTCTTCCCGACAGCGTTGGCGAGAAAGAAGATGAGCAGCGGTCCTATCTCAATCCCGATCTTCAGCCACGGGTTCAGCTTCTTTTCGGCCGGCGTGTGGGGCGCGTTCGGTGCGGATTCGAAGCTCATTGAACATATTCTTTCGCAAGCGCTTTGCCGAGCTCAAAGGTGAGCAACCGGCGCATGACGTCCTTGTCCTTGGCGTAGTGACAGCTCTCGCCGCCGTCGAAAGTCCAGAAATAGGTCGCGTCGATCACACCGAAAGTGGCGAACAGCCCGTTTCCGGCGAGCCGCAGGGACCAGGTGGGCGGGCGCTCACCGGGGTTTCGTTCCGTTGCGACCTTGCCCGGAAACCGCGCGCTCAGTTCGTGGCCAATTTCGGCGAGAAGTGCGATGCGCTCCTCGTTGGCGATGAAGGTTGGCAGGTGGCGAGCTTCGGCGGGCATTGCGGCGGAGACTAAAGCCCCGCCAGCGCCTTGGCAAAATCGCCTGCCGCGAAGGGTTCGAGATCGTCGACGCCTTCGCCGACGCCGATGAAATGCACCGGCAAGCCGTACTTGGCGGCGATGGCGACGAGGATGCCGCCGCGGGCGGTGCCGTCGAGCTTGGTCATGACGAGGCCGGTGACGCCGGCGCGCCGCCCGAAAATCTCGACCTGCTGAAGGGCGTTCTGGCCGGTCGTGGCGTCGAGTGTGAGCAGGACGGAATGGGGGGCGGTCGGGTCGATTTTCTGGATGACGCGAATCACCTTCTCCAGTTCGGCCATGAGCGCGTCCTTGTTATGCAGGCGCCCGGCGGTGTCGACGATCAGCACGTCGGCGCCGGTCTCTTTCGCCGCCTTCAGGGCATCGAAGGCGAGGCCGGCTGCGTCCGCGCCCTGCTCGCCGGCGATGACCGTCGCGCCGGTGCGCGCACCCCATATTTTCAGTTGCTCGATGGCCGCCGCCCGGAAGGTGTCGCCGGCGGCGAGCACGACGCTTTTGCCCTCGTCGCGGAGTTTTGCCGCGAGCTTGCCGATGGTGGTGGTCTTGCCGGTGCCGTTCACGCCGACGACAAGCACCACATGCGGCTTCAACGCCGGATCGACGACCAATGGCCGTGCCACTGCCGAAAGGGTCTTGCCGATCTCGTCGGCAAGCACCTGCTTCACTTCCGCGTCGGTGATCTCCTTGTCATAGCGGGTGGCGCGGAGCGTTGCGACGATGCGCTCGGCGGTCTCGGTGCCGAGGTCTGCACGGATCAGCATGTCCTCAAGTTCGGCGATGGCTGCGGCATCGAGCTTCCGCCGCGTGAAAATCGTGGCGATACCTTCGGAGAGCACTCCGGACGAACGGGAGAGGCCCGACTTCAGCCGCTGGAGCCAGGTCCGGTGAGGAGTGGCCGGCTCGACCTTGGGTTTGTCGCTCCCGCCGAGGATGCGGCCGAAGAGCGCCATCAGGCAGCCTCTGCGATGAGGCTGCGTGCTGTCCGTCCCACGATGCGAGCGTCGACGAGTGTCCCCGGTGTCGCGTCGATCTCGGCGAGCGTGAATTGCTCGGTGCGTCCGACGCCACCGTTTTCCACCAGCAGACGGCGGACCGTGCCTTGTTCCGCGGTGAGGTGGGCTGCGAATGCAGCGGCTCCTTTTGCGCGGAGGCGCGACGCGCGCTCTTTGACGACCGCGCCATCGAGTTGCGGCATGCGCGCTGCCGGTGTGCCGGGGCGTGGCGAAAACGGGAAGACATGCAGCGTGCTGAGGCCACAATCGTCGACGATCGACAGCGCGTTTTGGAACATTGCGTCCGTCTCGGTTGGGAAGCCGGCAATGAGATCGGCGCTGAAGACGACTTCGGGGCGCAGGCGCCGCACGGCATTGGTGAAGTCCATGGCGTCGGCGCGAGAATGGCGGCGTTTCATCCGTTTCAGGATCAGGTCGTCGCCATGCTGCAGCGACAAATGGAAATGTGGCATCAGCCGCGGCTCCTCGGCAATAGCGACGATCATATCGGCATCGACCTCGATCGAGTCGATCGACGAGAGACGCAGACGAGCGAGATCGGGCACTTCACGAAGAATGGCGCGTACAAGGGTGCCAAGGCGTGGGGCGCCAAGATCGGCGCCGTAGGCGGTGATGTCGACGCCGGTAAGCACCACCTCGGCGTAGCCGCTTTCGACCAGCGAGCGGATGTGCTCGATGACCGCGCGTATCGGACCCGAGCGCGAATTTCCGCGACCGTACGGAATGACGCAGAATGTGCAGCGGTGGTCGCAGCCGTTCTGGATTTCGACGAAGGCGCGCGTATGGCCCCGGAGGTGGGCGATCGGCTGCGCGACGGTTTCGCGCACGGCCATGATGTCGCCAACACGCACCCGCTGGTCGTTGTGGAAATCGTAGCTCGCGACGTCGAGCTTCTCGACGTTGCCGAGAATGCGGTCGACCTCCGGCATGCTGGCGAAACTATCTGGATCGATCTGCGCGGCGCACCCGGCGACCACGATGCGTCTCTCGGGGTGCTCGCGCTTCGCCCGGCGGATCGCCTGCCGCGCCTGACGCACGGCCTCGGCGGTCACGGCACAGGTGTTGATGAGGATTGCGTCGGCAAGTCCCGCTTCTTCCGCCCGGAGGCGCATGACCTCCGATTCCAGACCGTTCAGGCGGCAGCCGAAGGTGATGACCTCGACCGTCATTACGCCGCGCCCCGGGCCGAAGCCTCCCAGCGGAGCGTCTCAGGATCGAGCGTGCCCTCGAATTCGGTTTCGATCGGGCCGGTCATCCAGACGTGCCCGTCGTCGCGCCACTCGACGATCAGTTGCCCGCCGGGAAGGGTGACGGTCACCCGATTGTCGGTGAGCTCCTTGCGAGCGGCGGCGACCGCTGCGGCACAGGCGGCGGTGCCGCACGCCCGAGTGATGCCGACGCCGCGTTCCCACGTCCTCAGCGTGATCGCGTCGCGAGCCGTCACATGCGCCAGCGAGATATTGGCGCGTTCGGGGAAGATCGGATGGTTCTCGAGCAGCGGCCCGAAGCGTTCGAGGTCGTATTTCTCGACGTCATCCACCCAGAAGATCGCATGCGGGTTACCGATGTTGGCGACCGACGGCGAATGCAGGATCGGTGCGTCGATCGGGCCGATCTGCAGTTCGATGGCGCGCGTGTCGCCGAATTCTTCGGCGAGCGGAATCTCGTTCCACGCGAAACGCGGCTTGCCCATGTCAACCGTGATGGTCTCGGGCTTGCCGGTGTCGTAGGCGCGGAGCATTCCGGCGTTCGTCTCTATCGTCACGCTCTTGTTGCCGGTCTCGTCCATTAGGAGCCAGCCGACACAGCGGGTGGCGTTGCCGCAGGCATCGACCTCGCCGCCGTCGCGGTTGTGGATGCGCATGAAGGCGTCGGCCGCGTTCCTAGCGTGCTCGATGGTGATCATCTGGTCGAAGCCGATGGCGTCCTGACCGCCAAGCTCGCGGATGGCGATCGGTGAAAAGCGCACGGGTGCCTGACGGGCATCGAAGACAATGAACTCGTTGCCGAGGCCGTTCATCTTGCGGAAGGGAATGGCGCCGCCGCTCATGGCGAAAGATCCGAAAAGCCGTTGGAATTCCGTTCCTATATGTAGGAACGGCCGTGAAAACGCCAGCCGCGGTCTCGCGCTCCCCTCACGACACGCTCAACATCAATTGACGGCGGCGTGTGAAGCCAATCCCTATATACGTCCGTAGCTGGCGATGAAGATCATATCCGCCAGACACCGGGAGGTTTCCATGTCGATGTTTTCCAACCCGAGCCGCCGCTCGTTCCTGCTAACTTCGGCCGCGTTCGCCGCCGGGGCGGGGCTGTTGGTGCGGTATTCCGGCGTATTCGCCGCGGAGACGATCATGGGCAAGCCGGGCAAGGTTTCCATCCAGCGCTTCACCGATCTCGGCAAGAGCATCGGTATCGAGGAAGTGGACAAGGTGGTGAAGACCGAGGCGGAATGGAAGGCGCTGCTGGCGTCCGCTCCCCAGTCCGACCTGACGTTCGTCGTCACCCGGCAGGAAGGCACCGAGCGGGCCTTCACGGGACCGAACTGGGATACCCATTCGCCCGGTCTCTACCGCTGCATCTGCTGCGACAACGCCCTCTACACTAACGACACCAAGTTCGATTCCGGCACCGGCTGGCCGAGCTTCTGGCAGCCGATCGCCAAGGAGAACGTGGTGCAGGCGGTGCCCCAGCAGGGTGGCTACAAAGTCTCGTGCGCGCTCTGCGATGCCCATCTCGGCCACGTCTTCGACGATGGCCCGCAGCCGACAGGCCTCCGCTACTGCATGGACGGCGTCGCCATGCGCTTCATTCCGTGGCCCGCGGCTTAGAATTCGCGCACCAACCATCGAGGTTGATCCCATGATCGCTTTTCCGAAATTCCTCTCCCTTCGTGTACTTGCCGGCATCGCACCGGTAGCGGCGGTCGCCGTCATCGCCGCCGTGCTCGGCATGCAAGGTAGCGTCGGTGCAGCGGAGGGCGCTGTGATCATTCCAGCTCCCGCGATTGACGAGCCGGCCGGCGGCACAGAGACTGCGATTTTCGCTGGCGGCTGCTTCTGGGGCGTGCAGGGTGTGTTCCAGCATGTGAAGGGCGTCGAAAGCGCCGTGTCCGGGTATGCTGGCGGGTCGCTTGCGAACCCCACCTACGAGCAGGTCAGCGCCGAAGATACCGGCCATGCCGAAGCGGTGAAGGTCATCTTCGACCCGAAGCAGGTGTCCTACGGGCAGCTCATGCAGGTCTTCTTCTCGGTCGTCGCAGATCCGACGACGCTGAACTACCAGGGCAACGATCATGGCACGAGCTATCGCTCTGCATTCTTCACCATGAACGACGCGCAGAAGAAGGTCGCCGATGCCTATGTGGCGCAGCTCGATGCGGCGAAGGTCTTCCCGGCCAAGATCGTCACCGAGGTGACGCCCTACACCAACTTCTTCCAGGCGGAGGACTACCACCAGGACAATGCCACGACGCTGAAGGTGAACCCCGGCTACCTCCAGTTCTTCGACCTGCCGAAGATCGCCAATCTCAAGGCGACCTTCCCGAACGTTTGGCGGGAACAGCCGGTCCTCGTCTTCGCGTCGAACGCGTCGTAGGAGTTGGCAGAAATCAAGGGGCCGGCAATCGCGGCCGGCGGATTTCTTGTGGGTGTGCCTATTTGCACAGGCCGGGTCCGAAAAATTCGGTTAGCATGGTGGCCGGATGCGCCCTGAATCCCCTTCGCCCCAGCCCGCCGACGCTCGCCAGTGGCCGAAGGTGCTCGCGCGCTACCGCGAGCCCAGTAACGGGCGCAGCATCGCCGAGATCGTGATCACCGCGTTTCCCCTGATCGCCCTGTGGCTGTCCATGTGGGCGTCGCTGCAGGTCGGCTACTGGCTCTGTCTGCTGCTCGCCATTCCGGCGGCGGGCTTCCTCGTCCGTCTGTTCATGATCCAGCATGATTGCAGCCACGGCGCCTTCTTCGGCCGCCGCAAGGCCAATGACTGGGTCGGGCGGGTGATTGGTGTCTTCACGCTGACGCCGCACGATCTTTGGCGCCACGCGCACGCGATGCATCATGCCGGATCCGGCAATCTCGAACATCGCGGCATGGGCGACGTCACCACCAAGACCGTCGCCGAATACCGCAGCCTCGGTTGGCGCGGGCGGCTCGGCTATCGCCTCTACCGAAACCCGATCGTTCTCTTTGTCATCGGTCCCGCCTACCTCTTCATCGTCCAGCACCGGATTCCGCTCGGACAGATGGGCAGATGGCAGCCGTGGTTCAGTACGATGCTCACCAACCTCGGCATCGCGGTGCTCGCCGGCGGGCTCATCTGGCTGGCGGGCATCGGGCCGTTTCTGATGATCCACCTGCCGATCATGATTGTCGCTGCCTCGATCGGCGTCTGGCTGTTTTATGTCCAGCATCAGTTCGAGCACACGACGTGGGAATCAGACTCCGACTGGAGCCACCCGGAGGCGGCGCTCCATGGCAGCTCGCACTACGACCTTCCAGTGGTGCTGCGCTGGTTCACCGCCAACATTGGTGTCCACCACGTCCATCACCTGTCGAGCCGAATCCCCTACTACCGTCTGCCTGAGGTGCTGCGCGACCATCCCGAGCTGGCCGACGTCGGGCGCCTCGGCCTCCTCGAAAGCTTTCGCTGCGTCCCTCTCGTTCTCTGGGATGAGAGCCGGCGGCGTTTGGTCTCCTTCCGCGAGATGTGGCGGAACACGGTCGCCGATGCCGGGGCCGCTTCCGCGAGCGCCTGACCCAACATACCCTCGCGCATGGATGACGACTCGTTAGTCACCCGATCGCGCAATATCACCGCGGCTGTCTCGTTTGCTGCGGGCTTCGGCGTGTGGGCCGGGCTGTCGCTTATCGGCGGCGTACGCGAGGCATGGGACGCGCCAGCCTACTGGCTGGTCGGCCTGCCGATCCTCGCTGCCGTCTCTGGCATCGCCGGCTATTTTGTGCCGGTGCGGGTTTGGCGCTGGCCCGTCTTCATCGGTCTCGGCCAGATTCTCGGCATGATCGTCCTCAATCCGGGGGCGGGCTGGGGGCTACTGCCACTGATGCTCGCGTTTGTCATGGTGCCGCTCATCATCATTCTGACGATCCCGGCGCTCATCGGCGGGTCTATCGCCCGGAAAGGGTGGGACCGGGCGCTGCTCGCGTGATTGACACTGGATATCTGTTTGCCAGTCTTCATCGTGGATAACGGGGAGGGGCGAAGATGACGAACAACGAATCGAATGTGCGACACACGAGGCTTGGCGATCCAGCTCGTCTGATCGTGCTTGCCGATGGTGTCTTCGCCATCGTCATGACGCTGCTCGTTCTCGATCTCCGCGTGCCGCTTGATGTTGATGAGGCGGAGCTACAGCGCGATCTGATCCACCATCTGCCATCGCTGCTGGCTTACGTGTTCGCCTTTCTGCTCGCCGCCGAATACTGGATCTATCACCGGGCAACGTTCAACCGCGTCCGTGGAACGAACATCACCATCGTCCTCTTCAACATCGGCTTCCTGCTGCTGGTGGCGCTTATCCCCTTCGGTGCGAGCCTCATCGGCAGCTACCCGTCGTCACGGACCGCGCTCTCTGTATACGGCGCGCTTCTCATCCTGCTCGAGGCGTATCGCCTGGCGATGTTCATCTACATCCACACCCGCTCTCCCGAGCTGGTGGCGCCGCTCCATCCGCCCCTCTTCCGTGGCCGTGTTTGGGTGATAATCGTCGAGCTCGCGGTATTCGCCGCGGCTATGGCGCTGCTGCCGGTCCTCCCGCCCGTCCTGATTCTGTTGGTCTACGGCATCACGCCCGTCATCTTCTTCTTCGTCATGTCCTGGTTTAACAAGCGCTTCACCGGGACGGCTTGACCTTCCCTTGATTGACTCGCTCCCACCCGCCACGTAAACCCACGGCGACTCTGAAAAGAGCCTGAAGTTCGAGAAGCCCATCGGGGCCAGATCCCGGAGGTCAGCGTCCGCCAGCGCAATGCGCCCGCGGGCGCGTAATTGCTTGGAAACATTGGAATCTTGATGTTTGAGTCTCTCTCCGAACGCCTTGGCGGCATCCTCGACAAGCTGACGAAGCGCGGCGCGCTGTCGGCGGCCGATGTCGAAGAGGCGATGCGCGAAGTGCGCCGTGCGCTGATCGAGGCGGACGTGGCGCTTGATGTCGTCCGCTCGTTCACCGACAAGGTTCGTGCTCGCGCCGTCGGCCAGGAAGTCGTCCGTTCGGTCACCCCCGGCCAGATGGTCGTCAAGATCGTCAACGACCAGCTCATCGAGATGCTGGGCTCGGAAGCGCAAGGCATCGATCTCAATGCGCCGGCGCCAGTGGCGTTGATGCTCGTCGGCTTGCAGGGCTCGGGTAAGACGACAACGGCGGCGAAGATCGCGCGTCGTCTGACTGATCGGCAGAAATCGAAAGTGCTGATGGCCTCGCTCGATACGCGACGCCCCGCGGCGCAGGAGCAGTTGCGCGTGCTCGGTGTTCAGGCTGGTATCGACACGCTGCCAATCGTCGCCGGTCAATCGCCGGTGGAGATCGCGCGCCGGTCGGAGCAGGCGGCGCGTCTTGGTGGTTACGACGTGGTCATCCTTGATACCGCCGGTCGTACGCATATCGATGAGCCGCTGATGGTCGAGATGGCGGAGATCAAGGCCGCTACGCGTCCGCACGAAATTCTCCTCGTTGCCGATTCGCTCACCGGCCAGGACGCGGTCAATCTTGCCAAGTCGTTCGACGATCGCGTTGGCATCACCGGCATCGTGTTGACGCGTGTCGATGGCGATGGGCGCGGCGGCGCGGCGCTCTCCATGCGCGCGGTTACCGGCAAGCCGATCAAGCTCCTTGGCGTCGGCGAAATGCTGGACGCGCTGGAGGACTTCGACCCGGCGCGCGTCGCCGGCCGCATCCTCGGCATGGGCGATATTGTTGGCCTCGTCGAAAAGGCGACGCTGAATATCGATGCAGCCAAGGCGGCGAAGGCCGCCGAGCGCATGCGCAAGGGCGTCTTCGATCTCGACGATCTCGCCGAACAGCTCGCGCAGATGGCGAACATCGGCGGCATGTCGGGCGTGATGGGGATGCTTCCCGGCGTCGGCAAGGTGAAGAAGCAGATCGACGCGATGGGACTCGACGATTCCGTCTTCCGCCGGCAGACGGCGATCATCTCATCGATGACCAAGGGCGAGCGCAAGAATCCCGACGTACTCAAGGCGAGCCGCAAGAAGCGCATCGCCGCTGGTTCCGGCACGCGCGTTGAGGAGGTCAACAAGCTCCTCAAGATGCACCGTCAGATGGCCGACATGATGAAAGACATGGGCCGCGGCAAGGGCATGTTCGCCCGCATGGGCGGCATGATGGGCATGCCCGGCATGGGCGGCGGCGGACTGCCGGCGATGGATCCGGCGGCGCTCGAGAAACTCTCAAAGGGCAGCGGTCTTCCCAGCGGGTTTCCGGGCGCTGCTCCCGCGCTTCCACCCGGCTTCCCGAATCTGAAACTTCCCGGTCTCGGCGGAGGGGGATTCCCCGGCCTGCCGGGACTACCGAAAAAGAAATGAACCGTTCACCGAACCCAACGAAGGAAATGAATCGATGTCCCTGAAAATTCGTCTCACCCGTGCCGGCGCCAAGAAGCGACCGTTCTATCGCATCGTCGTCGCCGACTCGCGCTTCCCGCGCGACGGCCGCTTCATCGAGATCGTCGGAACGTGGAACCCGATCCTGCCGAAGAACGACCCGAAGCGCGTCGTGCTCGAGAATGAGCGGATCCAGCATTGGATGAAGCACGGCGCCCAGCCGACCGACCGCGTTCTGCGCTTCCTCGATGCGGCGGGTCTTGCCAAGCGTGCCCCCCGCAACAATCCGGAGAAGGCGAAGCCCGGCAAGAAGGCTCAGGAGCGCGTTGCGGCAGCTGAAGGCGCCGCTGCTGCTTCCGCCGCCGCTGCTGCAGCTCCCGCTCCCGCGGCTCCTGCCGAGGCTCCGGCGGCCGAGGCCCCCGCAGCGGTGTAGGCCACGCATGAGCCGCACCCGTCAGGTCGTGGTGGCGCAGATCGGCGCCGCTCACGGCGTCAAGGGCGAGGTGCGGCTGAAGCCGTTTACGCAGGTGCCGGCGGATGTTGCTGCCTACGGTCCGCTGACGGCGCCGGACGGGCGCGTCTTCGAGATTGAGGCGATCAGGCCCGCCGCCGGGACGTCGCCGGACATGATGGTGGTGCGATTCAAGGGGATCGGCGACCGGACCGCCGCCGAGGCGCTCACCAACATCGAACTGTCGGTGCCGGAGGAGCGCCTGCCGCCGACCGAAGCGGACGAGTTCTATCATTCGGATCTCATCGGACTTGAAGCGGTGACAGTCAGCGGCGAGGTGCTCGGCACCATTGTCGGCGTGCCCAACTATGGTGCCGGAGACCTCCTCGAAATTGCGCGGCCAAGGGGGGCGACTATCCTCATGCCGTTCACCGAGGCCGCGGTGCCGAAGGTCGATGTCGCCGGCGGCCGCGTCATCGTCGACCCGCCGAAGGGCCTCATCGATGACGGCGAAGAAGAGGAGGGGGACTCATGACCTTCCGCGCCACGGTTCTCACCCTCTTCCCGGAGATGTTCCCCGGTCCTCTGGGCGTCAGTCTCGCCGGCGCTGGGCTCGAGAATCGGATCTGGTCTCTGGAGGCGCGCAACATCCGTGACACCACGACCGACAAGCATCGCACCGTCGACGACGCACCCTCGGGCGGCGGACCAGGCATGGTCATGCGCGCCGATGTGCTCGCTGCGGCGATCGATGCGGCGTCGCCTCAGGGCGACGATCGCCCCCGTCTGCTGATGAGTCCGCGTGGGCGTCCGCTCGATCAGGCGTTCGTCGCTGAACTCGCCGGCAAGCCGGGTGTCCTCATCGTCGCCGCTCGATTTGAGGGTGTCGATGAGCGCGTCATCGATGGCCGTAACCTCACCGAGGTCTCGGTCGGCGACTACGTGCTGTCAGGTGGCGAGATTGCGGCGATGGCCCTCCTCGATGCCGTCGTGCGTCTCCTGCCGGGTGTGATGGGTAACGCCGCGTCGGGGACCAGCGAAAGCTTCGCCGAGGGGTTGCTCGAATACCCCCAATACACCCGCCCGAAAGAATGGGAAGGACGCCTAATTCCGCCCGTATTGACGTCGGGTAATCACGGGCAAGTCGCCGAATGGCGCCGGGCAGAATCCGAGCAAATCACCCGGGCAAGGCGCCCGGATCTGCTCAAACCGCGCTAGGCCCGCTATCGACATCCCTGGTCGATTGGAGTAAGGAACCGGCCGATTTCGAGAGCGCCAGCGCGCCTCGTAGAGAAAAGGTTCCAGTCCGATGAACATCATCCAGGAGCTCGAGAAAGAGCAGGCCGCCGCCATTCTTGGCGATCGCGCCACTCCCGACTTCGCGCCCGGCGATACCGTCAAGGTCAACGTCAAGGTGACCGAAGGCACGCGTACCCGAATTCAGGTTTACGAGGGCGTCGTCATTGCGCGCGCCGGTGGCGGTATCAACGAGAACTTTACCGTGCGCAAAATTTCGTACGGCGAGGGCGTCGAGCGCGTGTTTCCGCTGTTTTCGCCGTCGGTTGAATCGGTCGAGGTCGTTCGTCGCGGTAAGGTGCGCCGGGCGAAGCTTTATTATCTGCGCGGTCGGCGTGGCAAGGCGGCGCGCATCTCCGAGAAGCAGGACTATCGCGCCGAAGCCGAAGCGGCCCCAGCGATCGCCGACAAGGCTAAGTCGTAAGCCTCGGGCTTCTGGATTGTATTGGGTGGCGGCGATCCACCGTTTTCGCTCGTTGGTCCGGCCGTCAATTGTCTATTTGCCCCCGGGTTGCTATCTATCCCCTTATGAAAACGACGGTTTTCAACTCGCAGTGCGGCAGACGGCTGCGCGGAACCTTTGATTTCGCAGGAATGGCGGATCGTGATCGCATGCCCTGGCGATTCCTGGCGCGTCACGTCACGGTCGACGGTCTCGCGGCGTCCTGACGCCGGCTCTGACCGGCATCCACCCGCCGCCCTTCCTTCCAGATTGAGATGAACAACGAAGGACGGGCTCTCCGCCGACCCGCATTTCAGGACTTTTGATCATGGCCTCCGATAAACCACAGACGCTCTACGACAAGATCTGGGACGACCACGTCGTCGAGATCGACGCCGACGGCACTGCGCTCCTCTACGTCGATCGTCACCTCATCCATGAAGTGACCAGCCCTCAGGCATTCGAAGGGTTGCGCCTTGCCGGCCGGAAAGTGCGCGCGCCGCAGAAGACGCTGGCTGTCGTCGATCACAACGTTCCGACGACCGATCGTCGCGGCGGCATCCACAATCCGGAGTCCAAAATCCAGGTCGATGCACTTGCCAGAAACGCGAAGGATTTCGGCGTCGAGTATTTCAACGAGCTCGATCATCGGCAGGGGATCGTGCACATCGTTGGTCCGGAGCAAGGCTTCACGCTGCCCGGCATGACGATCGTCTGCGGCGACAGCCATACCTCGACCCACGGCGCCTTCGGCGCGCTGGCGCATGGTATCGGCACGTCGGAGGTCGAGCATGTGCTCGCCACCCAAACGCTGATCCAGAAGAAAGCGAAGAACATGCGGATCACCGTTGACGGCATGCCGCCGCCGGGTGTGACCTCCAAGGACATCATCCTCGCCATCATCGGCGAGATCGGCACTGCGGGTGGCACCGGTCATGTCATGGAATACGCCGGCGAAGCGATCCGTGGGCTTTCCATGGAAGGCCGCATGACGGTTTGCAACATGAGCATCGAGGGTGGGGCGCGTGCCGGGCTGATCGCGCCCGATGAGACGACGTACGCTTACATCAAGGGCCGGCCACGGGCGCCCAAGGGCCCCGATTTCGACATCGCCAGGCGCTATTGGCAGACGCTCTACTCGGAAGAAGGCGCCGTGTTTGACCGCGAAGTCAGGCTCGACGCGTCCAAATTGCCGCCGCTCGTCACCTGGGGCACGTCGCCGGAAAACGTCGTGACCATCAACGGTAAAGTGCCGGACCCTGCGCTGATCGCCGACCCGGACAAGCGGCGGGCTGTCGAGCGGGCGCTCGACTATATGGGCCTCAAGGCAAACACGCCGATCAAGGACATTACCATCGAGCACGTCTTCATCGGGTCATGCACCAACGGCCGCATCGAGGATCTCCGCGCCGCCTCGAAGATCGTCGCCGGCAAGAAGGTCAACGACAGCGTCATCGCGATGGTCGTCCCGGGCTCGGGGCTAGTGAAAGAGCAGGCCGAGGCAGAAGGCCTCGACAAGATTTTCAAGGCTGCGGGCTTCGACTGGCGTGAGCCCGGCTGCTCCATGTGCCTTGCCATGAACGAGGATCGGCTGAAGCCTGGCGAGCGCTGCGCCTCGACCTCGAACCGAAATTTCGAGGGCCGTCAGGGGTTCAAGGGCCGCACGCACCTTGTTTCCCCGGCGATGGCTGCCGCCGCTGCGATCGCGGGCCGCTTCGTCGACGTCAGGAAGTGGCACTAGGCCAAACGAGAAACCCCGCGCGGTGACCGCGCGGGGTTCGTCCTTCAGATGGGGAGGGACGCGCTTACCAGCCGCCGCCCCAACCCGGACCGTTGTTGTTCCATGGGCCGTTGTCGTCCCAATCGTTGCCGTGATGCGGGCCGTTGCCGGATTTGAAGAAGCATTTCTGGCCGACGACAACCTGGGTCCAGTGCGGATTGCCCCAATGGTCCCACCACTTCACCTTCTTGACGACGGGCTTGCAGAATTTCTGCTGGTGGAACTGCGGATGTCCGTTGCCGAATCCGAGTTGCAGGTTCCAGCCGGGGCCGCCGAACTGGACGGAGCCTGAACCAGGTCCGGGGCCGCCGTAGCCTCCAGCGGAGGCAGCGGATGTGGTGGCACCAAGAGCACCGACCGCGATCATGCCGGCGGCGGCGGTGGCGAGAATGGTTTGCTTGAACATGGTCGTCTCCTTAGGGTTTGAGTAGCTGCCGGATGTTCCGGATCGCGTTTCTTTTCCGATCGGGTCACCGACCGTGGCGCCAGTTCTAGAGGCGTGGCGGTGAACTGATCCTGAGGCACGCGTTTATCTGCGGTTCAGAGAGCGGCCACTTTGATGAACGAGTCTGGCTTGACCGGACGAGCCAGAAAGGGCCAGGCTTAGGTGGAATGGAGCGGATTTCAGCCGGGGCGCAGGCGCCGTCTCTCGATGAGATCGAGGCGATTGCGCGCGAGACTTTCGCGGATCTGCCCGAGCATTTCCGCAAGCTCGCCGGTGACATTCAATTCCGCGTGACCGAATTCCCGGAAAGCAATGTGCTCGCCGATCTCGGCATCGAGTCGGAGTTCGATGTCCTTGGCCTCTTTCAGGGAATCGGGCTCGCTCACGACGCGGCGGTCGCACAAACCGGCCAGATGCCCAACATGATCTGGCTCTACCGGCGGCCGATCCTCGACTATTGGGCCGAGCATGTGGAGTCGCTGGGTGCGGTCGTTTCCCATGTGCTCGTTCACGAGATCGGCCATCATTTCGGCCTCTCGGACGACGACATGGAGGCGATCGAGGCGGGCGTGGCGTAGGGGCAGACGCGGCAGAACGTGGAGGAACCGTAGTCGTCCTTCAGCCACGGGTCTTGGCCATGCCCTCGTTCCGTCAGTACCTCGTGCCCAGCCGCGTTCTTCCCTCCGTCCGTTTGCTTGCCGCTATCGCGGTGCTGGGGTTCTTGGCCGTGGCTTCCGCGGGCTCATCGGCGCGGGTGAGTGGCGAGGTGAATGCTGCTCTCCAGACGCAAGGCGCGCGCACAGTGGCTCTCGTGCTAATCGCCACGCCGATCGTGCTTGCGCTCCGCTCACGCCCGACGCCCGCAACGACAATCGAGTAGGCATAATGACTGTCTTTGGAACCGAAATCCGCTACGGCCTT
>JAYTZZ010000228.1:0-7001 GCA_043741595.1 Hyphomicrobiales bacterium
CCCGATTATCCGATTTTGATGAGCGCAAAGCCCCTTTGGACCCTGCGCCGAAGGAGCCAGGCGTGATCTCTGCAATCAAGCGTTCTCTGGCAGACGTAAGCGGTCGCGACGAGGCGGTCGCGGTAGGCGAGGACGAACTTCAGCTTGCCGCCGCAGCGCTCCTCTTTCATGTGGTGGCCGTCGACGGCGTCGTATCGGACGAGGAGCGGGAAATGCTGTCGACGCTCCTTGGGCGGCGCTTCGAGCTCGAACCCGCCGAGACGAAGTCGCTGGTCAAGGCGGCGGAGAATGCCGACGCCGAAGCGGTCGACCTTTACGGCTTCACCAGCGTGTTGAAACGCAAGCTCGAGGCGGCAGATCGCGAACGCATAATCGAGATGATGTGGAAGCTGGTCTATGCCGATGGTCGTATGCACGAGTTCGAGGACAATGCTGTGTGGCGAGTGGCGGAGCTCCTCGGCGTGCCATCGCAAACACGCATCAGGCTGAAGAAAACAGTTCGCGAAGATGCAAGGCGCTAGCAAACAGCCGATCCTCATCGTTCTGCACCAGGAGCACTCAACGCCCGGCCGCGTTGGTCTGCGCCTCGCCGATCGAGGCTATCAGCTCGATATCCGCCGTCCGCGTTTTGGCGACGCGTTGCCTGAGACTCTCACCGCCCACGCTGGCGCCATCGTTTTTGGCGGGCCAATGAGCGTCAACGACAGTGACGCCTATCTCAAGCAGGAGACAGATTGGATTGGCGTTGCCCTCAGGGAAGCAGCGCCGTTTCTCGGCCTTTGCCTTGGGGCCCAGATGCTGGCCCGCCATCTCGGCGCCGCTGTCGATCCCCACGCGGACGGCCACATCGAACTCGGCTGGTTCGGGCTGACGGCGACCGAGGCCGGGCGTAAGCTTACCCGCTGGCCGGACCGGGTCCACCAGTTCCATCGCGAGGGTTTTGCGCTTCCAGTTGGTGCGACGTTGTTGGCGGAAGGAGCTGCCGAAACATTTCCGAACCAGGCATTTGCCTATGGCGCTGCGGCGTTTGCCATCCAGTTTCACATAGAGCTGACGACAGCGATGGTTGGCCGCTGGACCCAGCGCATCGGCGAGCGCGCCAAGGTGCCTGGCGGACAGGCGGCTGCGCTCCATTTTGAAGGCCGCGCCCTCCATGACTGGAAGACCGCGGCGTTCCTGGAAACGTTTCTTGATATCTGGCTGGCACGGGACCCGCGGGAAGGCAGGCGCGGGGCGGAAGCTGCCGAATAGATCTCGCAATCTGCGAGGTATCTCGCATTTTGCGACGCTTGGTCGGTTAGTGAAGTCCTAATAGTATCAATCAATTGCGTTCGATTGCGATAGCGATCCCTAGACATTGTGTCTGCCTCTCTGGCAGGCGTCTTGCGACGTTCCCGGCAAGCTGACCTTCGGTTGTGCGTTGTCAGCGAGAAGCTGGACGGGGGAGGGCACAAAAGCCGTCGACCCCCGGCGTTGTCTTCCCCCGTCCGGTCATCCACCCGCATCTCATTGAATTGAAAACCCGGAGCGGTTTCCCGCCCCGGGCGTGTTCTTGCGACGACGTTGCCTAGTGCCAGACTGGTTCGCCGGCGAGCGCCTTGGAGAGATCCTGGTACTGCTCGCAATCGGTGCCGCAGAGTTTCTGAAGCGTGTCGAGTTCGAGTTCCGCCAAGTCGATGCGCCCCGCGGAAAGGTATCCCTCGCCCAGATACTCGTGGGTGTTGACATTGTTCGGGTCGATGGCGAGCGCCTGGTGGTAGATGGCGATGCCTTCGTCGGTAAAGCCCAACTTGCGCTTCGAATAGCCGATCATGGTCAGTACCATCGCGTCGTTTTTGTTGGCAATGGCGTCGAAGGTATCGAGGGCATCCTGATAGTAGCCGGCGAGCGCCAGGGTCCGGCCCTGCTCGTAGAGCTGACGATCGTCGAGGAGACTGGCGTTCGTCGTGACGCAGATTTTCTTCTTTTCGTCGTATTTCGTACCCGTGGCACACGGGACGCAGCTGCTGTTCTCCGCATTTGGCACGAGAGGCGCCCTGCAGGTGATGGGGGTGGGTGAGGAAGCAGGCGCGTCGCCGGCGGCGAGCACCGGAGAGGCGGCGCCAGCGAAGGCGAGCGCTACGGCAAGCGCACCTGCCTTGACGAATGCGTTGAGCGTGAGGGGCATTGAAGTGGACTCCTGTTTCGTATCCGTGGCAACTCGGGTTAGGTTGCGAACTGTAAACACGACGCTACCGCACCTAATTCATCCGAGACATGGCAGCAAGAATTCATGATCCCGTGATCACGGGCCTCAGAGCGGAGCTGGCCCGCCTGTGGCGCTACGGACTCGTGCTTTCCGGCAATCGCGACACCGCCGAGGACCTCGTCCAGGCGACCTGCGTCAGAGCGTTGGAGCGCGCCCACCAGTTCCAAATCGGTACACGGCTCGACCGCTGGCTGATTTCAATCCTGCACTCGATCTGGCTGAACGAGATCAGGGCGCGGAAAGTCCGCGAGGGTCGGGGACTTGTCGACGCCGACGCAGTGCTCGTTTTCGACGGTTTGAAGGACACGGAAACGAATATTCTGGCCGGCCAGGTGTTGAGGGAGGTGCAGGATCTGCCTGAGGTGCAACGCGAAACCGTCTATCTCGTCTATGTCGAAGGCCTGACGTATCGCGAGGCGGCGGACACGCTGGCGGTGCCCATCGGCACCGTGATGTCGCGCCTGGCAGCGGCGCGGGCAAAGCTTGCGGGATTGAAGGTCGAAGCAAAAGCCGGGGCAGAGAACGCCCCGCAAGAGAGCAGCACAAGACATGGCAAATCCGGTCGATAGGGGCTTCGCTGGCGCCGGCGACGACGGCCTTCTCACCGCCTATTTGGACGGTGAGCTGCCGGCGGGCGATCGTGCCCAGCTTGAGAAGAGGCTGATGGCCGAGCCACCGCTCAAGATGCGCCTTGATCAGCTTGGCTTGGGCGGACGCGCATTCGGCCCAGCCTTTGATGCCCTTCTTGCCGCTGCGCCGGAGGAGAAGCTCGCGGCAATGCTTGCCGATCTAGCCGCCAAGCATACGAATTCCGGGCGTGCGTCAGTGCGTTCGCGCGCCGGATGGCTGATGGCGATTGCAGCGGCGCTGGTCATCTTTGCAGCCGGCGGTCTTGCTGGATACGTTCTGCCAGTCCTCACCCACAAACCGGTGCAGCCGCCCGGCTGGCGGCAAGTGGTCGCTGAGTACCAGGGGCTGACGACGACTGAAACGCTTGCGGCCATTCCGGACAACGCAGCGATGGTGTCTGACGAGCTATCCGCGATCGGTGGCAAGCTGGCGCTTGACCTCACGCCGGACAAGCTCGCGTTGCCGAACGCGGCGTTGAAGCGCGCCCAGCTGTTCGAATTCCGCGGCCGGCCGCTGGTCCAGCTAGCCTATCTCACCGGCGCCGGACCGGTCGCTTTCTGCATCATCGCCAACGGAAGACCCGACGAAGGCATCGCGTTTGAAATGCGCGAAGGCTTCAACATCGTCTTCTGGACCGGCAAGGGCCGCGGCTACATGCTCATCGGCAAAGCGCCGCGCGAAGCGCTGGAGGCGTACGCCGACGATTTGGCTGCGCGTGTCTAGTCAGACAATGCCGCCGGATGAACCGGTGACGGCGGGGCGCTTCTTGGCCACCTCGGCGCGGTAACGAGAGGCGCGGTAGGTCGCGATCGGATCGATGGCGCCACCCCCTTCGGATCGTGCCTTGGCCAATATTGGGGCAACGTCCGTGGTAAAGGCCCGTTTCAGCGTCTGTGCCGCCATCAGCGCGTCGTTCTTATCCTGATGCGAGGCGAGGGCGGTGCGATCAACGAGGAGAGCCTGTGCGTAGGCGCGCAAGATTTCTGTACCGCCGGTGATCAGGCTCTCGATCGGGTCGGTGACGTTGTGCGACTGGTCGATCATGTAGGCGGGCTTGAACGCCTTCGCCTTGCGATCGGCTGCATCGACCAGCTCGTTGAAGACGAGGAACAATTGGAATGGATTGATCGAACCGGAATCGAGGTCGTCGTCGCCGTACTTGGAATCGTTGAAGTGGAAGCCGCCGAGTTTCTTGAACTGGATGAGGCGGGCCACGATCATCTCGATATTGACGTTGGGCGCATGGTGGCCGAGGTCGACGAGGCAGAACGCCTTCGGTCCAAGCTCGGTTGCCGCCAGATAATTCGTGCCCCAATCCTGGATGACGGTTGAGTAGAATGCCGGCTCGTAGAGCTTGTGCTCGGTGAACACGCGCCAGTCGGCGGGAAGGGCTTTCACCACCGTTTTCATGGCATCGAGGTAGCGCTCGAAGGCCTTGGTGAAATTCGACTGACCGGGGAAGTTCGAGCCGTCGCCGATCCAGACCGTCAGTGCCTTCGAGCCGAGCTTCTCGCCGATCTCGATGCACTCGATGTTGTGGGCGACGGCCTGATCGCGGACGGCTTTGTCAGCGTGCGACAGGCTACCGAATTTGTAGGAACGCTTCTGGCCGGGTGAGTCCTGGAAGGTATTGGAGTTCATCGCGTCGAAGCTCAGCCCAAGCTTCTCGGCTTTCTGCTTCAGGCCCTTCAAATCCTTGACCTTGTCCCACGGAATATGGAGTGACACCGTCGGCGTCGCGCGGCTGAGCTGATGAATGACGGCGCAGTCGTCGAGCTTGTCGAAGATGTTGCGCGGCTCACCCGCTCCGGGAAAGCGGGCGAAGCGCGTGCCGCCGGTGCCGACGCCCCATGAGGGGATGGCGACAGCAAACGCCCGGACGGCTCGCGTGATCTTCTCGATGTCGATCTTTCGCCGCGCGAGTTGCTCGCCGAGCGACTCGTAGTCTGCGGTGAGCGCCTTTTCGCCGCGCCGATTGTGTTCGGCGATGAGATTCTGGTCGATCGGACCGGCTGCCATTGTTCCCCCGAGGTGCGTCCGGGTCTAGCGCGTGAAACTCTGCGCGTTGCCGGCGTCGACGTTGACGATGTTACCGGTCGACTTTGCGCTCATGTCGGAGGCAAGGAAATAGATGGTTTCGGCGACGTCCTCGGGCAGCACGTTGCGCTTTAGCAAGCTGCGCTGGCGGTAGTGCTCCTCAAGGTCGTCCGGCTTCATGTTGTAAGCGGCTGCCCGCTGCTCGCGCCATTCGCCAGTCCAGATCTTGGAGCCGCGGAGCACCGCGTCCGGGTTGACGACGTTGACACGGATACCGTCAGGGGCGCCCTCTAGCGCAAGGCCCCGGGCAAGGTGAATCTCCGCCGCCTTGGCGGTCGAGTAGGCGGCGGCGTTCGGCGAAGCGGCGAGGCCGTTCTTGGAAGCGACGAAGACGATGGCGCCGCCGAGCTGCTGTTTTTTCAGGAGGCGGAAGGCTTCGCGCGAGACGAGGAAATATCCTTTCACTAGGATATCCATATTGCGGTTCCACATCTCGAGCGGGGTGTTCTCGATTGGCGCCGATGACGAGATGCCGGCGTTCGACACGACGATGTCGAGCCCGCCGTACTCGACACAGGCGTCGGCGAAGGCGCGGATGACGGCGTCCTCGTCGGTGACATCCATGTGGAGGCCGCGAATGTTATCCTTGCCATGACTTTTGGCGAGCGCCGCTTCGGTCACGTCCAGCGCCGCCTTGTCGATGTCGGCGATGACTACGGCGGCGCCTTCCGCCAATAGACGAGCTGCCGTCGAGCGGCCGATGCCGCTCGCGCCACCGGTGATGAAGGCGATGCGGCCGGAGAGGCTCTTTGGCTTCGGCATCCGCTGCAGCTTCGCCTCCTCGAGCAGCCAGTACTCGATGTCGAAGGCTTCCTGTTCCGGCAGGCCGACGTAGGTGTCGACGGAGGAGGCGCCGCGCATGACGTTGATGGCGTTGCGGTAGAACTCGCCAGCGATCCGCGCCGTCGCCTTGTCGTTGGCGAATGTGATCATGCCGATGCCGGGAACGAGATAGACGACCGCGTTTGGGTCGCGCATGTCCGGGGTGTTCGCGCGCTTGCGCCGCTCGTAGTAGGCGGCGTAGTCGGCGCGATAGGTGGCGATAGCCGCATCAAGGCCGGCAAGTGTTTTGTCGAGATCACCGGTGTAGTCGACGACCAACGGGCGGATCTTGGTACGGAGGAAATGATCCGGGCACGACGTGCCGAGAGCGGCGAGTTCCTTGAGGCGCTTCGCGTTGACGAATTCCAACACCGCCGGCGCGTCGTCGAAATGGCCGACCTTGTATTGCGGCTTGCCGATCTTGCCACGGATCGCCGGCATGAGTCGGGCTGCTGCCGCGCGGCGGGCCGGGCGCTCTTCCGACTTGACCGCCGCGCCTCCGAAAGCAGGGCTCGCCGTCGTCTTCGCTGCCAGCCACGTGATAGCCTTGTTGATCGTCGCGATGGTGGTCTCATAGCAGGCGCGCCCGTCCGGCCCCCACGTGAAAAGGCCGTGGCTCCCAAGCACGACGCCGATGGCTTTCGGGTTCGCGCGGGCGAATTTCTCCAGCATCAGCCCAAGCTCGAAGCCGGGGCGCCGCCACGGCAGCCAGCCAACGCTGTCGCCGTAGATTTCCTTTGTGAGCGCGCGTGAATTCTTCGAAGCCGCGATGGCGATGACGGCGTCGGGGTGCATGTGATCGACGTGTGGGTAGGGCAGGAAGCCGTGGAGTGGGGTGTCGATCGAAGCGGCGCGAGGATTGAGATTGAAGGTGCAGTGGGGCAAGTAGCCGACCATCTCGTCTTCGTGGTCGGGGCCGCGATAAATCGCTTTCAGACCGTCGAGCTTGTCGAGGTAGAGGGTGGCGAAGCCGTCGAGCTTCATCGAACCGAGGTCGCCGCCGGAGCTCTTGACCCACAGGACCTCGACGTCTTTGCCGCTTAGAGGGTCGCGTTCGGTCAGCTTCGCCGAAGTGTTTCCGCCGCCGAAGTTGGTGATGCGAAGATCGGCACCGAGAAGGTTCGACCGATAGAGAAGCAGCTGGGCAGCAGGCAAAGTTGCCGCGTGACGCTCGTCCCAGCGGCTCGTCAGAAGCGGACTGTCG
>JAYTZZ010000229.1:0-15561 GCA_043741595.1 Hyphomicrobiales bacterium
CAGATCGCCGAGCGCGCGGTGATCGTTCTCGTCACCGGTCATCAGGATGCTGAGCTTGGTGCCTGCATACTTCTTCGGGTCGTAGCCGGCGGCGACTGCGGCCTGGAAAGCCGAACCAAGAAAGCCACTGCCAAGCGCGGTCGTCGAAAGTCCAAGTAGGGCCGCGCGTTGCATCAGGGTACGGCGGCTCAGCCCGGTCGCGTCCGCTGACGGCTCTCCGTCACGGCGACCGGAATTGTCGGTCTTCTTCATGATCCCTCCCAAGGAGTTCGTTGCAGAGCGACGCGCGCAATGATCAGGCGCGAGGCCGAGGCGTTTTTCGCATCGAAAGGCTATGCGGCATACTGAAAAAAGTCAATCTTTCTGCGAAGTCAATCGTATGATATGAAAGAGGCGAAAAACATAGTCGCCAAGCCGATTTTCGACACCGGCTGAAATATCGGTGAAGATTCTTCTCGGCGGCGGTCCGCCGGAAAACCGATCAAGGGGAGGGTTCTGATGACATCTGCCAGCGTCGTCGTCACCGGCTGCGGCACAGGCATTGGCCGGGCGATCATCGCGCGTCTTGCCGCCGACGGATGGCACACTGTTGGTCTCGAGATTGACAAGGTGATGGCGGCCGAGGCGGGTGATCAGTTGGGAAAAGGCCACGATGTGATCGCTGGAGATGCCGCCGATCGCGGCATGCTGGCGGCGGCGCGCAAACGCGCCGAGGAACTCGCGCCGCTGGGCGGATGGGTGAACAACGTCGGCGTGGCAATTATGGGCAACCTCCACGAACCGAAGATCGAAGACGTTGAGCGGGTCATGGCGGTCAACTTGATGTCGCACTTCTGGGGCTCGTCGGAGGCCATCAAGGCGTGGGTCGCCCAGCGACGCACGGGCGCCATCGTCAACGTCTCCTCAGTGCATGGCCGGGCGGCGTTCAACATGTGGGCCGCTTATGATGTCGCCAAAGCGGGCATCGATGCGCTGACGCGCTACATTGCCGTCGAATACGGCCCGGTTGGCATCCGCGCCAACGCGGTGGCTCCCGGAGCGATCGCTACGTCGTTGGTCAGACGAGTCATTGACGCGAGCCCCGACCCGGTCGAGGCGGAGCACGAAATGTCGATTCAGCATCCACTCGAGCGCATTGGCCTGCCCGAAGAAGTGGCTGCAGCAGCAAGCTGGTTGCTTTCGGACGAAGCCTCGTTCGTCACCGGCCAATCGCTCGCCGTCGATGGCGGGCTCACCTCGCGCTGCTACCGCTACGCTCCGGACGCCGCCCTGCTCAAGCGATACGGCAAAACCAGCTCCTGAGCCGGGACGAGCCTATGCCGGCCCTGCGACCACCCCTTTGTCGTGGAGTTTGCCGATCGCGCTGGCGGTGAGCCCGAGGAGATCACCAAGGATCTCGTCGGTGTGCTGGCCGAGGAGGGGCGCCGGCATCGGGGGCAACCGTGCGACCGAACTGAAATCCAGAGGGGAGGCGGGCGTAAGATAGGTGCCCGATCCAGGATGGGAAACCGGAGCAAACATCGGGTTGCGCGAGACGCGATCGTCTTCGGTGACGAGGTCGTCGAACGTATTGTACGGACCCCACGAGACGCCTCCATCGGTCAACGCCCGCTCAACTTCGGAGAAGTCGCGCGCCGCGAACCAAGGCTCCAGCAAAGCCGCGATCAGGTCGCGTCCGGCGTAGCGTTCGCCTTCGCTTTCAAGGTTGAGATTGATCGTCGATGTGTCGATTCCCGTCGCAGTTTTGAGTGACTGCCATTGCCGGTCGGTGAGCGCCACGACCATGAGGCGCCGCCCGTCGCGCGTGCAAAAGTCGCGACCGAACGCGCCATAGAGATAGTTGCCGTCCTTCTTGGGCGTCGCCATGCCGAGTTCCGCCTGAGCGAGACGGCCAAGGTTGCCGACCATCGCGAAAGCAACATCGGAAAGAGACAAGCGCACCAGGGATCCGGCGCCCGTCGTCCTGCGGTGCCGCTCGGCGGCAAGTACCCCGACGGCGGCGAGCGTTCCCATTGCGACATCCCACGCAGGCAGGACGCTGTTCACCGGTTCAACGGCGCCGCGGGGACCGGTGATCGCGGGAAAGCCGGTCGAGGGGTTCACGGTGTAGTCGACCTCGCTTGTTCCGTCATGATTGCCTGTGAGGGCGACCATGATGAGGTCAACTCGCCGCGCCTTCAGCATCTCGAAAGCAAGCCAGCCTCGCGCCGGGAAATTCGTGAGAAAAATGCCGCAATCCGCGCCGGATCGAGTGATGAGCGCCGTCGCCAGCTCCTTTCCCTCCGGAGCACTGAGATCAATCTGGATCGAGCGCTTGCCTTTATTCAGTCCCGCCCAGAACAGGCTGTTCCCCTGGGCGTCGAGAGGCCAGCGCTTTGCGTCGAGCCCGCCGCCGATCTGGTCAAAGCGGATAACGTCAGCGCCGAGCTGGGAGAGTGTCATGCCACCGAGTGGCGCCGCGACGAAGGCTGAGCCTTCGACGACGCTCATGCCGGCTAGTATGCCCGACGTCATGCCAGCAACCCGACCAGGCGCCAGTCGAGGACATCGGTGCTCGTGTCGGCGCCCTTGCGCCGCGAGCGTACTAACGAGCGGAGGTGTACTAGCCCACCGCTGGCGAGCGGCTCGCAGCGCTCGAGATGGATCTCGGAGTACAGAGTGTCCTCCTCATGAACCGGACCGAGATGGTCGCAACTCTGCCAGCCAAGGATGGTGACCAGCGTCGGTAGGGCGCGACTGACGTGCGCCGCGGCAATGCCGATTGTATGGCCACCGTAGACGAGGCGCTCGCCGTCGGCCGTCGCAGCGCTGTCGTGATGGACCGCGGCGATGTTCAAGGTCAGTCGGGCGAGTTCGGGCGCGCTGGTGACGACGTCGCCGCCGTGAACGTGATAGACAGTGCCTGCCCGGACATTCGCGAAATGCGGGCCATGCACAGCTGCACGAAACGCTTCGAGGTTCCACGCGCCGATCGCGGCGCGGAGGGCCTCGGGTCCAGGCGGCGTGAGCGGAGGTTCGAGTTCGCCGACTTCGGTTGGCGATAGTGAACTCCGGGCCGCCAACATTGCGCAGCGATGGAAATCGAGGACAACCCGGTCCTTCTGGTCTCTCGTAACAATGCGCATGACGACGAGGCCCCGCGACGGCCGGTCCGGCTTGGCGGCCGCCGAACGCATGCCGACGATCTCAGCCCGCGTGTAGAGCGTATCGCCGATCGACGGATGCGTGCGCAGGATGAGGCCGCGATAGAAGAGGTTCGCGATTGCCCGTTGGGTGACGAGCGTGGATTGGCCAATAGCGACGTCCCACACAAGCGCAGGAGCAACGAAGGGCGCTGATTGACCAGTCACCCGACGCGATAGCTCGAGGTCGGACGCGAGGTGCAAGCGTCCTCCGACGATTGCGCGGTGTGTCGCAGCTAGGCCGTCGGTGAGTGTTACGCGCGGCGCGCTATCGAAGCGGTCGCCGACTTTCAGATCATCGTAGAATGGCCCCCCGACGATGATCGATGAGGTCGGCTCGGTATTCAAGGCTCTACTCCTCAAGTCCGGCACGAGCGAGCGTGCGCAGCGCCCCCAATCGCATCGCCTCGTCTACCATCCGCCCGCGAAAGGTGCTGGCACCTATGCCAACGTCTTGCTCAGCGTCGAGATAGGCCATGAGAGACCGTGCGTCTTCGACTTCTTCATCGCTTGGCGTGAATGCGGCATTCACTGTTTCGATGTGCGACGGATGGATCACCCACTTGCCTTCGAAGCCTTGCGCGCGAGCGCGCTCACTCTCCTTAAGCAGCGCGTCGTCGGCTTTTATCTGGAAATACGCTCCGTCGATCGCCTGCAACCCATTGGCGCGTGCCGCAATCAGCACGAGATCCTGCACGGTCTGCCACGACGCTTGCGATTCCGCCGGCCGCCCAAGAGAGGAAGCGAGGTCTGCGTATCCGATGATTAGTGCCTGAAGGCGAGGGGTAGCACCGGCGACAGCGCGGACGTTGGCGACGCCGGCGGCAGTCTCGATGAGCGCCTGCAGGCCAACGCTCCCCGGCTTCGCCTCGACGGCCGCGACGAGACTCTCAACCGTGGTTAGATTCTCGGCATGCTCCACCTTGGGCACGACGAGCGTTAGCCTTGGATGCTTTGCTGTCGCCATCGCGGCGATATCATCGCTGCACCATGTCGTTCCGACGGCATTAATGCGCACGCTGACCGTGCGATCCCGCCAGGCATCGGTGGCAAGTAGCGCGGCAACCCGCTTGCGGGCGTTAGCCTTGTCGGAAGCGGGAATGGCATCCTCAAGGTCAAGCACGATCTCGTCGGCCGGGAGCGAGGGCGCCTTCGCTGTCATCTTCTCGGACGAGCCCGGTACCGTCAGACAAGAGCGTCGCCGCGGCAGAGAAACCATTTGCGTCCTCAGAGAAACAGTCAGCTTGGCTACTTCCGGGCGCGATCGCCTCGCGCCCGGAGCGGGTCATTTGGATGAGCGGCCAGCGGACGAACCAGCACCGTCAGCCAAGGATAGAACGGAAGAGACGCGATTGCTTCGTGTAACGCGGTGGCATCGGCGGCTTCCCATAAGCCGACGTTCTTCCATTGGCCGGGAATCCGCCAGATGCGCTTGATGATGCCGGCCGCGGCGAGTTCCGCGGCACGATTGGCTTCGGCCGCGACTAGTGCCGCCCGCTGCTCTGGGTCGCCGCCTGGCGGCCATTGGACATCGATTTCGACCAGAAATTCCACCTGGCGTCTCCTCCGCGTGAGCTCCCGCTGACGTGTGACAGTATCTCACCCGTCTCAGGCTCCGGCGCGGCGAGCGCGTCGCTCGTTGCTTGCTCAACAGCATTGACCATGCTCTCTTGCAACGCTTTCAGCTCGCCGTCAGCGATGACCCGCTCCGCGACAAGTCGCTCCGCGAAGATCTCGATTGGATCGCGCTTCAGCCACGTGTCAAGTTCGCCCGCCGGGCGATAGGTCGCTGGGTCGGAACGCGAATGCCCGGAGTAGCGATAGGTCTTCATCTCCAGGAGTGTCGGGCCATCGCCGCGCCGGGCGCGGGCAACGGCCTGCGCCACTGCATCAGCCGTGAGGTCGATATCTTGACCATCGACGACGACGCCCGGCATGCGGTAGCTCGCGGCGCGCACCGCAATGTCGTTGACAGGTGTGCTCAGATCAATGCGCGTGTACTCGCCATACAGATTATTTTCACAGATGAAGACTACCGGCAGTTTGCGGATCGCAGCGAAGTTGAGCGACTCGTGAAAGGCGCCGATGTTGGCGGCGCCGTCGCCGAAAACGGCAATGGCAACATGATCGGTCCCTCTCGCTTGTGCAGCCATGGCGGCCCCGCAGGCGACAGGCATTCCGGCACCGACGATCGCGAAAGTCGGCAGCAACCCAACGGATGCCTCCATCAGGTGCATCGATCCCCCGAGGCCGCCAGCGCAGCCAACCGTGCGCCCGCAGATTTCGCCGATAACCTGCAAAGGTGTTGCCCCAAGGGCGAGGGCGTGACCGTGCCCGCGATAGGTGCAGGTGACGATGTCATCGGCCTGCGTCGACCGAGCGATGCCGACAGCGACCGCCTCCTGGCCACTGCAGAGGTGTGTGCTGCCGCGAACCATGCCGTCGGTGAAGAGGCGCTGAATGCGCCCTTCGACGGTACGGATTTCGATCATCCGCCGAAGTTGCTCGAGGCGATCGCTGAGTGCAGCCCGGCGCGCTGTCGGAATGTCGGAATTGAGGAGGGTCATGACGCTTCCCTCCACCAGGCCTGTGGCGCACGCCCGGTAGAAACGAGCGCGTCGATCTGCTCGGCCACGTAGATGGCATTGGGCAAGTAGCGTGCCTCGAGCGCACCGTTGTAGGGCACCGGCGCATCCGGGAGCGTGATGCGATGGGGCGGTCCTTTCAAAGATGCGAAGGTCTCGCCCATGACCGTGGCAACCACCGCAGCGCCCCAACCCGTGCCGGCTGGCGCCTCTTCGACCGTGATCAGCCGGCCGGTGCGCGCCACCGATTTCACGACCGCGGCCTCGTCCCAAGGCCACAGGGACAAGAGGTCAATCACCTCGACGCTTGCGTCTGTTTTCTCTGCTGCCTCAAGGGCGACCTTGGTCATTGCGCCCACAGAGACGATGGTGACATCCTTTCCGGCGCGAGCGACCTCGGCGGTGCCGAGCGCCACGCGATACGCCGGATCACCGTCGAACTCTTCGCGTTCTCCGTAGAGTATTCTGGGTTCAAGCACGACCACTGGGTCCGGGTCTTCGATGGCCGAACGCAGCAATCCATATGCGGTACGGCTGCCGCTTGGTACGCACACCTTCAATCCGGGTGTTCCCCGAAACCAGTGGTCGAGCATTTGCGAATGCTGGCAACCGAAACCCTGGCCAGCTCCGGCAGATGCGCGCATCACCATTGGCACGGTGAAACGACCGCGCGACAGGTACCGCATTGTCGCTGCTTCGGTCGTCAGCTGGTCAAGCGCAACGCCCGTGAATTCGACGAACATCATCTCCACAACTGGCCTCAGACCGCATATCGCCGCCCCAACCGCCGCGCCCATGAAGCCCATTTCCGAGATCGGCGTGTCGATGACTCGGTCGCCGCCATGCTTTTCGAAGAGCCCTTCGGTAGCCTTGAAGGCGCCGCCGGCGGCGCCAATGTCCTCGCCCATGAGGATGACGGTTTTGTCCTCGGCGAGCGCGTCATCCAGCGCCTTTAGCACCGCTTGGCGCATGCGCATCAATGCCACGTGTTCTTCCTCCTAGGGCGCCGATTGACGCGCAGTCTAGACGCGGCCGCGGACTTTGGTCAATCGTTTGATTGCGCGAGGTCGAGCGGTAGACCCGCGGAGTTTGAGCTGCGGCGCTGTCCGCACGACCGCGCTATTGGGCGAGGCCCCGTCGATCAGTTCGATGAGAAGGTCAACGGCCTGTTGCGCCATCTCGTCCACTGGCAAGGCGATGGTCGTCAGCGTCGGACTTAGAAAATCGGCGAGCTCGCTGTCGTGAAGCGCGACGAGCGACATCTCCCGGGGGATATCCACACCAACCCGGCGCGCAGCGCGCAACACGCCCATGCCTATTCCGAACGTCGAGGCAAAGATCGCAGTCGTGCGCGGCTGCTCCCGGAATATCTGCTCCGCTGCTGCACCGCCGATCGCTGCATCGACGCCCTGCTCGTCGATCGGTATGACATCGATGCCGGCGCGTTCCCCAGCGGCGACGAAGCCGGCACGCCGACGCCGGCTGGTTTCGATCGCATCGGGCCCGAAGATGCCGGTTACGGTCGTGTGTCCAAGTTCGACAAAATGCTGGACGGCAAGGGCGGCGCCCGCTGCATCGTCGACGGTGACGGTCGGATGCACGCCGCGAACGCGGCGGTTGAGCATGACCACCGGCCCAAAGCCGCCGTTGGCGACGCGCCTGAGGAACCCATCCCCGTGGACCCCGCTTGCAGTGAGCAAACCGTCAACACGACCCTCTTGCAGGAGGCGTGCGAAGGTAGCTTCCTCCTCGCCGTCGACATGGGTGCCAAATACAAGCCCGAAGCCGCGTTCTCGCGCACGCTGCTCGGCGGCTCGGATGATCTCGGCGTACATAGGGTTCGTGAGATTGGGCAACATCAGCCCGAGCGTCCACGTGCGCGCCATCCGCAGACCGCGCGCGACCACGTTCGGCTGGTAACCAAGAGTGCGAGCGGCCTCAAGAATACGCGCGCGGGTAGCCGCGCCTGCGCTCGCTTTGGGGTGATTGTTCAAAACCCGGGAGACCAGGCTGACGTCGACTTCGGCCAGCGCCGCCACGTCGCGGATGGTCACCCGTTTTCGGTTCACGTGCTTGGTTGCCGCTGTCATTGAAGCATTCCTCGCTCAACGTGCGGTTTAATCAGCCGCGCGCAACCGTTCTGTCAACGGGGAGGAGTAGGCGCCGCTGTTTGGCCGTACTCCGCAAAAGACTGGCTGGTCTCGATAAGTTCAATGCGGAAACCGTCAGGATCTATCATGTACACGGCCTTGCCACCGCGATTCGGACCGATCGTTGGAGTGACCGGAGGCGAAACGCTCTTTACGCCCGCCGCGGTGAGCCGTTCGTACAGGGGCACAAGGTCGTCGACATTAAATGCGATGTGGCCGTTGCCAATGTTTCCGTTCGCCATGTCGACCGTCGTCACCGGGATTCCCTGATATTCCAGAAGTTCCAGGAACACGTCGGATTCAGGAAGACGCAGGATCGCGCCGTGCAGGCTAACTGTCGGATAGCCGACCAATTCACCGATGTACGGCGCCCGCGGGTTCCATTGGAAGACGAGCTCGAAGCCGAGGAGATCGCGATAGAAGGCGAGGGAGCGTTCGATCGAACGGACGGTGAAGCCGGTGTGGTGCGGCTTCGTGATCTTTGCCATCGAGGATCCCTCCTACGCTGTCAGGTAGCCGTCGTCGCACATGATGACGTGTCCGCTGACAAGGTCGGAAGCATCGCTGGCCAAGAACACTGCGGCTCCGATCAGCTCACGCGGCAGCCCCAGCCGGGGCCGCAACATGCGCGACTTTATGAAGTCGGCGGTGATCGATGTCGACTGGGCCGCCGTCCGGGTCAGGGGGGATTCCATGAGTGTCGGGCCGATGCCGTTCACCCGCACCCCGCGGTCGCGCCATTCGAGCGCCAGCCCGCGGGTGATCTGCAAAACGCCGCCCTTCGACGCGAGGTAGGCGCTCGCCCACGGGTAGCCAACGAACGAGCCGATCGAGGCCATGTTGATGATGCTGCCTTTACCCTGCTTGAGCATCTCGCCGCCAAACGCCTGACAGCAGAGATAGGTGCCTTTCAAATTAAGAGCGATGATGAAGTCGAACCGATCTTCGGGAAAGGTCTCAGCGGGACTGCGGTGGGCAGAGCCTGCGCTGTTGACAAGAATGTCGACGTGGCCGTGGTCACGAACAACTTTCTCCGCGAGGGCGAAGCACTTGTCGCGTTTTGTCACATCGAGTTCGGCGAGCACTGCTTTGCCACCCTGCTGGGCGATGGTGGCGAGCGTTGCTTCGGCGCCGCTCATGTTCACATCAGCAATGACGACGGTTACGCCGAGCTGCGCGTATCCCACAGCGATGGCCTGACCGAGTCCGCTGCCGCCGCCGGTCACGACGGCTACGCGACCTGTGAGGTCGAAGAGCCCGTTGGCGTATCCGACGGGGACGGTTGGTTCGTCGGTCGACATGGATTACCTCAATGAGCGGTTCGGCTGGCCAGCATTTCGGCGAGCGTCAGCGCCGCATCTTACGCTGCGGCCTCTGAAATAATGTGGTTCGGATCCTGATGCGGCTGACTCAAGGCCCATTCGCGATTGAGCAAGTTCCCAAAGCCAGGCGTGTTGGGTAGCGGCCTCATCAACCCTCCGGCGATGATCTCGGGTTGAGCCAGGCTATCGGCGTATGGATCGACCCCCGTCCACGGTACGCCCCATTCCACAGGCTTGTCGGCGAAACCCCAAGCGCTGAACACCTGGCTGTGAACATGGGCGAACATGTGCGGTCCGAAATCGACCCCCGCCGCAAGGCATTCGTCGATGATCGCCCGCCCACCCGTGATGCCGCCCATGCAGGTTAGGTCGACCCGCACCCGGTCGACCGAGCCGGCCATCAGCAAGGCCTCGGGATAGTACGACCCGCCTTGCTCGTCGCCCTGCCAGATCGGCATTGGCACGCGCTTGCGCAGTTCAGCAAGCTTCTGCGCATTGCCCGGTGGGAAAATGTCCTCGATGCAACCCATGTCCAGATCGGCGACCCTGTTGGCATAAGCCGCGGCGTCGTCGACGGTTGAGAACATCCAGACGAGGTCGGACCCCAACCAGGCATCGGGCGCAGCGGCGCGGGCGGCGCGCAGGCGTGCCTCTGAAATATCGAGTGTCTGCCCCATCGGCGCCTTGAAGCGACGCCAGCCCTGAGCGTAGAGGTCGCGCACCTGCTCACCGACTTTGTCAGGCGGCATCAACGCCGGTGGATACCCTATGATCGCCGTCGCCGGCATCGGCGCGGTCTTGCCGCCGAGGAATTCCGCGATCGACTTGTCGGCAATCTTGGCGGCAGCGTCCCATGCGGCGAGGTCTACCAGCGACAATGCACGCAGCCCGACACCGGCACTGTGCGAGCCGTAGCTCCGCCCTTTGGCCGTCTTGAATGTCTTTGCGCGGTCGTCGATGCTGGAGCCAACATAGACGGCAACCATGGTTTTGCGAATTTGCTCGGCGACCGCACCATCGCGCGTGAGCGTGAACGCCCAACCCTCGTGGCCGGAGTCAGTGCGCAGGCGCACAACGACGAACTCGCGGACCTTCATCACCCAATCGCCAAAGATCACCGGCGCCGGCAGTTGCCCCTGAATTGTCGCCACGCTGACATCGGTGATCTTGATTTCTTTTGTCACTGTTTCCCCCGAGATACTCCAGAGATGCTGACTCTCCGTGGCACGCACAAGAGGCGAAGATATGTCCGGGATGTGGGGTGGTCAACCGATTGACTTTGCGCGGGGTCAAACGATTGACACAAAACTAACGCTGCCTTACGGTTTCGATGGTACTCGCCATCTTTCCGTGGCGTCGGAATTTTCTGTTTTGGGTCTGAAACGGCAATGTCGTCGGGCGATTCTCTGCCATGCTCACAACATTGAAGGAGTTGGTTCGTGCGTACTACTCTGAAGATGCCCAAGGTCGGTGACGCGGTCGATGAAGTCGTCATCGTCGAATTGCTGGTCAAGGTCGGCGATGCAATCACCGAGGGCCAGGCGCTGTTCGTCGCTGAAACCGATAAGACCCAGGTTGAGGTTCCATCACCATTCACCGGTACTGTGGTCGACATCAAGATCGCGGTCGGCGAAGAGGTACGCACCGGGTCGCAGACCATGATCGTCGAGGTTTGACATGCCGCGCGTCCACTCCGCCCGCGAGGAGCGCTTTGGTGGTTACCTTGAGGACTATGAGCCCGGCGACACCTTCCGCCACTGGCCCGGCAAGACCATCACCGAAGCCGAGGATCACATGTTCTGCCTGCTCACCATGGCATCGAGCCCGCTTCATGTGGACCGGCACTTCGCTGAGACCGAATCCGAGTTCGGGCGCAACATAGTGGTAGGCACCTACATCTTTGCGCTCCTTCTTGGAATGAGCGTCCCCGATATCTCGGGTCGGGCAATCGCCAATCTTGGAGTCACCGACCTCCGGCACATGGCGCCGATGTTCCATGGCGACACGCTTTATGGCGCGACTGAAATCTTGTCCTCGAGACTTTCGGTGTCACGTCCGACATCGGGCATCCTCACAGTGCGCACCGACGGCTTCAATCAGGATCGGCGTCAGGTGTGCACGTTCACGCGCGCCGTTCTCTTGCCGCGCCGTCCGAACGGAGAGGTCTAGTGGCAGATCGAGCGTCACCTGGGCCGCTTGCCGGGGTTCGTGTCGTCGAACTCGCCACCGTTGTGGCCGGGCCGGGATCGGGAAAGTATCTCGCCGATTTTGGTGCGGAGGTTGTCAAGGTCGAGCCGCCGGGGGGCGATCCGACGCGACGTATGGGCTGGATCGGGCCAAACGAAACGGACTCTTATTTCTGGAAGCTCGTCAACCGCAACAAGCAGACGATCTCCCTCGATTTGAAGACATCCGCCGGAAAGGAAAATCTCTGGGCGCTGGTCGCCGATGCCGATGTTCTCATTGAGAACATGCGCCCGGGAAAACTCGAGGCGCTCGGGTTCAGCCCGGAAGCATTGTTGAAACGCAACCCGCGTCTCGTGATTCTTCGGGTAAGCGGTTTCGGCCAAGACGGCCCCTACGCTTCGCAGGCGGGGTTCGCAACGATTGCCGAAGCGCTCAGCGGCTTCTCGGGGATTCTTGGCGAGCCCGATGGCCCGCCACTGTTGCCGCCGATCGCGGTTACCGACGAAGTTACGGCGCTTGTCGGCGCATTCGCCATCATGCTCGGTCTCCGCCACGCGGAAAAAACCGGCGAGGGGCAGGCGATCGACGTTAACCTGCTGGAATCGATGTTCCAGATCATGGGACCGCTCGTCTCGGCATTTGCCCATATGGGCTATCTGCAGCCGCGCCTTGGATCGGGTATTCCATATACTGTCCCGCGCGGCACCTATCAGTGCGCCGATGGTGTGTGGGTTGCTATCTCGAGTTCATCCGACAGTGTGGCCGACCGCGTTCTCGATCTGATCGATCTTTCCGGCGACGAAAGGTTCGCTACGTTCCAGGGACGTAGCGCGCATCGTGAGGAACTTGAGGGACGAGTCCGCGCTTGGGTCGCGGCACGCAAATCGGACGAGGTGATCCGTGAATTCCACCGGGTCGATGCGGCGATCGCCCCGGTCCTCGACATGAGCGACATCTTCAAAGACCCCCACTACCGCGCGCGAGGCATCATCACCGAGGTTGATGGCATCGTTATGCAAAACGTCATCGCCCGTCTGTCGAAGACGCCGGGGAGTGTTCGCCATCCGGGGCGGGCGTTCGGCGCTGACACTGAGGCGGTTCTCGCGAAACTGAAGCCCGCTACCTGATCACCATCACCGGCGTGCCAACGCGGACGCGCTGGTAGAGGCTGAGGATGTCCTTGTTGAACATCCGGATGCAGCCGTAGGAGACGAAGCCGCCGATAGAATTCGGCCGATTTGTGCCGTGGATCGCGTACTGGCCGCCGGTGAGAACCATCGCGGCCGCGCCCATCGGATTTCCCGGGGTTCCGCCCGCGATCACATTGGGAATCCCCGGGTGGTCGTGCTTGACATCAGCCGGAGGACTCCACGCTGGCCGAATGAATTTCGCGACGATCCGCACGGCTCCAGCCCACTGTTTGCCTTGCTTTCCGACGCCGACCGGAAACTTCAGAGCGTGGCCATCGCCGAGAACCAAATAGAGTCGGCGTTCCGAGGTTTTGATGACGATGGTGCCGGGGGCGAAAGAATCGCGGAAAACAACGCGCTCCTCCGCGTTGGCCGGCGGAGCGAACAAGGTGAATCCGAGGACGCAACACAACACAAAAACGCGAGACATTCCGGCACGTTAGCGGGAAGTCTGCCCGCCGTCCATGTTAACCTTGAGGCATTGTAAACGGCGAAAAATGACGGAAAAACTGGGGCCTGCTATGAAGGCGGCAATGGCGGCCAAAAACCCACGGGAATCCGCGACGACCGAGCCGTTTTGGCGGACAGTTTCGCTGGCGGAAATGTCGGAATCCCAATGGGAATCGCTCTGCGACGGCTGCGCCCGCTGCTGCCTGAACAAGCTGCAGTACGAGGACACCGGCGAGATTGCCTGGACGGATGTTGCCTGCAAATTGCTCGACGGCGACACGTGCCGGTGCGGCGACTATCCGAACCGCCACGCGCGCGTGCCCGATTGCCAGGCGCTGACGCCTGAAAACGTGCCCGGTCTGACGTGGCTGCCGCCGACGTGCGGCTATCGACTCGTCGCCGAGGGGCGCGACCTCTACTGGTGGCACCCGCTCGTCTCCGGCGACGCGGAGAGCGTGCACGCCGCCGGCATCTCGGTGCGCGGCAAGACGCAGAGCGAAGCCGACATCGTTGTCGACGATTTTGAAGAGTTCGTGGTCGCCTGGCCGGGGGAGATCCCGGCGAGCGCCGAGGGGCCGGCAGGGTGACCCTGCCGGTCGTCGAGATCGAATACTGCCGTCAGTGCCGCTGGCTGCTCCGTGCCGCGTGGATGGCGCAGGAGCTGCTGACGACCTTTGAGGACGAACTCGGCGGCGTGACGCTCGTTCCCGGCACCGGCGGCGTGTTCGTGGTCAAGGTCGGCGGCGACGTGGTCTGGTCGCGGAAGGAGGAGGGCCGGTTTCCGGAGATCACCGAACTGAAGCAGCGCGTCCGCGACCGCGCCGCGCCCGACAAGCCGCTCGGGCATTCGGAGAAGAAGGCGACGCAGGTGGAGTGACCAAAGCGCGGCGGTCGGTCGGCGATTTTGACAGTATCCCATAATTGGGATACCTCGGCGTTATGGCAAAGCGAAACGCTGAGACGAACGAGGCGATCAGCCGGGGCACCGGCAATGTTTTTGCCGATCTAGGCTACGCCGACGCCGGAGAGCGACAGACCAAGCTCCGACTCGCACAGGCGATCAATACAATCGTCGATGCGCGGAGTCTGACGCAGGCAGTCACCGCGGGTTTGCTTGGCGTCAACCAGCCGAAGGTTTCGGCGCTGGCAAACTACCGGCTGGATGGTTTCTCGATTGAACGCTTGATGACGTTCCTGACTGCCCTCGACCGCGACGTGGAGATCGTCATTCGCAAGCGGTCTCGATCGCGGCGCGCCGGGCAGATTTCGGTCAAGGCGGCGTGACGCTCGTTCCCGGCACCGGCGGCGTGTTCGTGGTCAAGGTCGGCGGCGACGTGGTCTGGTCGCGGAAGGACGAGGGCCGGTTTCCGGAGATCACCGAACTGAAGCAGCGCGTCCGCGACCGCGCCGCGCCCGACAAGCCGCTAGGGCATTCGGAGAAGAAGGCGACGCCAAGTCGCCATCGGCAGCGAAATCGATGTTGCAATCTAGGTCATTTGGCCAGGCAAGTGTCAGTATCGATGAGCACAACGGGCCCAGGCGTTGGCGGTATCGAGCCCAGGTCCTTTCTTCGGTTCGCGTAAGCCTTCTTGTCTGCGTAGGAGCCGAAGGCTACAGCCACGGCATTGCCCGGTACGGCGAGCAGCCGCTCGATTGCTTTCAAAGGAAACTCGGCGACGGCAAGCGCTTCGCTGTCCTTTCGGACTCTAAGAGATGTCAGGACGCCCATGTCGAAGTCGAGCTTTGTGACCCGATCGGTCATAAATTCTCTCTTCAGGTTGAGAGAGCCGTGTATGGCGGCGTCGACCATTTCCACGCTGCTCTGAGTAATGAACTCAGTCCCATGCTTCACCTGAATCGGAACGGTTGCTTTGGTCGCAAAACAGACCGAGTCGTTGGGGCAGACAAAATCGTTGACCGGAATCGGCAGAGATGGAAATTCGATCCGGAACGGCGAAATGCGTTTGTTGAACTCCGCGATCTGTTGCGGATCATAAGGATCGATCAGCATGACAACCGGCGCCGTTGGGCCGGTGTCCAGCTCGCTCAGGCTCTCAGCCGCCCCCCCCCCGCCGCCAGCCTCGCCGGCGAGCTGCACAATATCGAGGAGAAAGTCGTCGCTCCGGTCGTCCGCCGAGAAATAAACCTTCGTCAGCAGCCCCGTTTTTGTCCGCACAATGCAGATCCGATCGTCGGCAAATCCATTTGCAGCATACGATGTGACGTATCGCTGACTCAAATCGGCGATCTCAACCGGCACGGCGGCGATCGCGGGACGCTCGCCTGGTGTGAAGGTCAGTTCGATCAGGGTTCGGGGCAGGTAGTATGGAACCCCGTCGCGATGTGGCGCCAGATCGGTTCTGACACCGACGCACGACGTCGAAACTCCGGCCAGACAACCAATAACGAATGCGCGCAACAACCAGCCCATGAAAATGGACTCCCCACAACGGTCGCGCATCTACCTTTGATTGTGCACTCAGCGTGGCTGGGGA
>JAYTZZ010000230.1:0-6965 GCA_043741595.1 Hyphomicrobiales bacterium
GCCTGGTCGCCGCTGCCCGCGAGAACAACGTCGATGGTGTCGTCTGCGGACATATCCACCGCGCTGCCATGCACGAGGACTTCGGTCTCCGCTACGTGAACTGCGGCGACTGGGTGGAGAGCTGCACCGCGGTCGTGGAGCACGATGACGGGCGCCTCGAAATCATCAACTGGGCGAACGTCAGCGAGCCCGAAGTATTGCAGCCGAAGGTCGAGGACGAAGGCGAGAGCGAAGAAGCCATCGCCTGAACCCGGCCTGTTCCGGCCCCGCGTTGGCGTCCTTCTTGCAAGTCGGCATAGGATGTACCCTTGACCGATGCGCGGGACCCCAAGGTTGATGCCGACTGCCTTCAACGAGATGTTCGCCGATAATGGCGCCAGCCGTCCAGGCTACGAGTTTCTTCAGCGCTGGCTTGCATCGACACCCCCCGAACTTCTCGCCCGCCGCCGCGCGGAAGCCGAACTTCTTTTCCGGCGAATCGGCATCACCTTCGCCGTCTATGGCAACTCCGAGGGCGACGAGCGCATCATCCCCTTCGACATCGTGCCGCGTGTGCTCAGCGGCACGGAATGGCAGCGGCTTGCGAAGGGACTGGAGCAACGCGTCAAGGCACTGAACGCCTTCCTCGCTGACGTATACGGCAAGGCCGAGATCATCGCGGCCGGCAAGATTCCCGCCGACCTCGTTTATCGCAATCCCTGCTTTCGGCCAGAGATGGCGGGCGTCAAACTACCCCACGACATCTACGTCCAGATCGCCGGAATCGACATCGTCCGCGTCGACGATCAGGACTTCTACGTCCTTGAAGACAACGCCCGCACGCCCTCCGGCGTCTCCTACATGCTCGAGAACCGCGAAGTGATGATGCGGCTCTTTCCCGACCTCTTCGCCGTCAATCGCATCGCCCCCGTGGAGAACTATCCGGAAGAACTGCTCGCCACGCTGAAGTCGGTCGCACCCCACTCCGCGCCGGAAGATCCGACCGTAGCGCTCATGACTCCCGGTCCCTACAACAGCGCCTACTACGAGCACTCGTTCCTCGCCGACAAGCTCGGCATTGAACTTGTCGAGGGCCGCGATCTGTTGATCCGCGACAACATAGTGCTGATGCGCACCACCGAAGGCCCGAAGCGCGTCGATGTGCTCTACCGCCGGCTCGACGACGATTTCCTCGACCCGCTGACCTTCCGGCCGGATTCGACGCTTGGCGTTCCGGGGCTGATGAATGCGTATCGCGCCGGCAACGTCACGCTCGCCAATGCGGTCGGCACCGGCGTCGCCGACGACAAAGCCGTGTACTCGTACATGCCCGAGATTGTCCGCTTCTATCTCGGCGAAGAACCGCTTCTGAAAAACGTCCCTACGTGGCGCTGTCGCGACAAAGACTCGCTCACCTACGTGCTCGAGCATCTGCACGAGCTCGTCGTCAAGGAGGTCGCCGGCTCTGGCGGCTACGGCATGCTGGTCGGACCGGCCGCCGACAAGGCTACCCGTGAAGACTTCGCCCGCAAGCTCAAGGCGAACCCGGACGAATTCATCGCCCAGCCGACGCTCGCTCTTTCAACGTCGCCCACGTTCGTCAATTCCGGCATCGCCCCACGCCACGTCGACCTTCGGCCCTTCGTCCTTTCCGGCGCCGACAAGGTCCGCATCGTTCCAGGTGGACTGACCCGCGTCGCACTGAAGGAAGGATCGCTGGTCGTCAACTCGAGCCAGGGCGGCGGCACGAAGGACACCTGGGTGCTGGACGCATGAAATGCTGAGCCGCACCGCGGACGCGCTGTTCTGGCTGGCGCGCTACGTCGAGCGCGCCGACAACACCGCGCGCATCATCGACGCGGCGAACCGGCTGGCGGCGATGCCGATCTCATATGCCGGCGAAACCAACGAATGGGAATCGGCGCTCGCCGCCGCCAATGCCCTTGCCGCGTTCACCGACGCCAAGCTGACGCCGGAGCGCGATTCGGTCATCGACTTCCTCGGCTTCTCGCCGGACAATCCGTCGAGCATCAAGAATTGTCTCGGCACCGCCCGCCACAATAGCCGTGCCGAGCGTACCGCGCTCACTGCCGACATGTGGGAGGCGATCAACGGCGGCTGGCTCGACCTGAAGCGTTTCGACGGGGCGACGATGGACCGCGACACGCTGACCCAATTCCTCGGCCGGGTGAAAGACGCCTGCCTGCTCTTTGACGGTTCGGCCTATCGGACGATGCTGCGGAACGACGCGTATTTCTTCCTGCGCCTTGGCGTCTATCTCGAACGCGCCGACTCGACCGCCCGCATTCTCGACGTGAAGTATCACCTGCTCCTGCCGGAAGGCGCCCGCGTCGGCGGTGGGCTCGACTACTTCCAGTGGGCGTCGATCCTGCGGTCGGTGTCGTCGCTCACCGCCTATCGCTGGGTCTATCACGAGAGCCTGAAGCCGTGGCTGATCGCCGACCTGCTGGTGCTGAACGAACAGATGCCCCGTTCGCTGGCCAGCTGTTACGAGAACCTCTGCGCCTTTCTCGATGAGCTCTCGCTTGCCTACGGCCGCCAGGGTCCAGCCCAGCGCGTCGCCCGCTCGATCCGCACACGCCTCCAGAACGCTCAGATTTCGGACATCTTCCAGAAGACGGGCCTGCACGAATTCCTCACCGAGTTCATCGCCGACAACGCCCGCCTTGGCGTTGCGATCACCGAGCAGTACCTCACCTGAGATGCGCATCCGCATTCGCCACGAAACCGCTTATGCCTACGAGACGCCGGCAAAGCGCGCGATCGAGATTCTGCGCCTGACGCCACGCGGGCACGACGGACAATTCATTCTCGACTGGCGGATCGATGTCGACCACGATTGCCGACTGGATCAATCCTCCGATCCTTTCGGTAACACCGTCCATTCGTTCACCGCCGAGGGGCCGCTGTCGGGACTCGTGATCATCGCCGAGGGCAGCATCGAGACGAGCGACACCAGCGGCGTGCTGTCCGGTCAGATCGAACGGTTTCCGCCGACAGTCTTCCTGCGCGACACCGACCTGACCGTATCCGACGCCGCCATACGCGACTTCGCACGAACGATTGCCGGCGCAAGTGGACCTCGCCAACTCGATTTGATGCACGACCTCATGGCCGGCATCCGCGAGCGCCTGCGCTTTGAGGTGAATGCGACCGACACCGGCACCAGCGCCACCGAAGCGTTCCGTATGAACCACGGCGTCTGCCAGGACTTCGCACATATTTTCGTCGCCGCGGTCCGCCACCTTGGAATCCCGGCGCGCTACGTCAGTGGCTACCTCCGCCGCACCGACCATGTCGATCAGGACGCCGGCCACGCCTGGGCCGAGGTGCTGATCGATGAACTCGGCTGGGTGGGCTTCGACCCGGCGAACGGCATCTGCCCGACGGATGCCTATGTCCGCCTCGCCATCGGCCTGGATTATCTCGGCGCCGCCCCTGTTCGCGGGACCCGCTACGGTGGCAGCGGGGAAAGTCTTGCCGTCCGGGTCGAGGTCGAGGACGCCGGCCGCGGCGGCCGCTGACAACCATGTGGCGCTTTTTTCGTTGCGACTCGGCCCGGAAACCTCACAATCCCGCCGCGGTCAGGGGGTTTGAGGGCGAAGATCTGCCAATGGCGTGTGAACGGCCATGACGTATTGCGTGGGCATCCTTGTTCGAGAAGGGCTGGTGATGATCGCCGATACCCGCACCAACGCGGGCGTCGACAACATCGCCACCTTCCGCAAGCTCCATGTTTTCGAGAAGCCCGGTAGGGCTGCGATGGGCATCTGCACCGCCGGCAATCTGGCGGTGACCCAGTCGGCGCTGACGCTGGTTAGCGAGGGCATGGAAAATCCCGACACGCATCAGGTCGAGACTCTCACCGACATGCCGAGCATGTTCGCGGCGGCTAAATTCGTTGGGCGCGCGGTGCGCGAGGCGCGGAGCGCCGTCGGCGAGAGCCAGGACCAGGAAGAACCCGGCAACGAGTATCACGTCTCCTTGCTGCTCGGCGGCGAAGTCGCCGGCAGCCGGCTGCGCCTTTTCATGATCTACTCCGCCGGCAACTTCATCGAAGCAACCGCCGACACGCCCTATCTGCAGATCGGCGAGCACAAGTACGGCAAGCCGATCCTTGACCGCTCGGTAACGGAAACGACGACGCTCGACGAGGCGCTGAAGCTGGGCCTGATATCGATGGACTCGACCATCCGATCCAACCTCAGCGTCGGCTTGCCCATCGATCTTCTCACGATCCGCCGCGATACTGCGGCAATCGAACTGAACTATCGCGTCGAGGCGGCGGAACCCTACTTCCACGATCTTCGCGAGCGCTGGTCGGCGGCACTTCGAGCAGCGCATCGCGCCATACCCTCGCCGCCCTACAAATCGGGCTGACCGGAGAATCTCCATGACAGACAAGGTTGCGCTGATCACCGGCGGCGGTTCGGGCATCGGCAACGCAGTCGCGAAGGCTCTGGCAAAGGCGGGCTATTCGATACTCCTCGCCGGTCGCCGCGCCGAACCGCTGGAAGCTGCAGCGCGGGAGATCGGTGGCAAAACGATCGCAGTGCCGACCGATGTCGGCGACCCGAAGTCAGTCGCCGCGCTCTTTGCTAAGACGAAAGAAGCGTTCGGCCGTCTCGATCTTCTTTTCAACAACGCCGGCATGGGGGCGCCGGGCGTTCCCCTCGAGGACATCACTTTCGAACAATGGTCGGCCGTCGTCGCCGCCAACCTGACGGGCGCGTTCCTCTGCACCCAGGAGGCGTTCAGGCTGATGAAGGCCCAGACGCCGCGCGGCGGGCGCATCGTCAATAACGGATCGATCTCGGCGCATGCGCCGCGCCCGAATTTGGCGCCCTACACCGCCACCAAACACGCCATCACAGGCCTCACCAAATCGACGGCGCTCGACGGACGCCCATTCGACATCGCCTGCGGCCAAATCGACATTGGCAACGCCGCCACCGAAATGGCAGCGAAGCAAGCCGCCGGAGTCATCCAAGCGAACGGAACCATCGCCGTCGAACCGCTTATCGATACCGATGATGTGGCGAGAGCCATCGTCTACATGGCGAGCCTACCGCTCACCTCGAACGTGCTGTTCATGACGGTGATGGCGACGAAGATGCCCTTCGTCGGACGGGGCTAGTTCAGCCGGAGTTCCGTCGTCAGCATCCGCACTTCGCGGGCAGCGATGAGCCGCTGGTGGGCGACGGTCACAGAGTGGAGCGGGCCTTCGAGCTCGCGCGCCCAGAAATCGAGGAACTTGCGAAGCTCGGGGAAAAGGGGCGCGAGGTCGTAGTTCTGCCAGACGTATGTCTGCAGCAGCGAGCGATGATCCGGCAGGCGGTAGAGGATGTTGGCGGTGGTCAGGCCGTAGCCTTCAAGCTGCCGTTTGAAATCGATCGCGTTCATGCGCCCAACTCCGTTGGAGAAAGACTCACTCACCCTCAATGGGATTGCAACGCGAATTTCTTAAAAAAGTACTTAGAATCAATTAATTAGCAGCCGCGAACCACGCCTGCTAACAGCTCAACGCGCCGGGCGCTCTCCATGGGCAACCGCCAGGTTGGAGCGATTGAGCTTGTCGCGAAGGCTCCGCTCGATGGCGAGTTCCACGGCGTCTTGCAGGTCGGTGTGGCTGTCGAGGAGCCGGTATAGACGTCCGGCGTCGAAGCCAAGATAGCGGACTGGCGTGGCGCATATCGCGGTCGCCATTGCCGCCTCACCGGTGGAGATTCCCGTCTCACCGATCAGCGAACCTCCTTCGACCTCCGCCACCTTCTTGCCTTCGACAACGATGTCGACCTGTCCGCGGACGATGAAGCAAAGTTCATCGATGCGCTCACCGGCGCGCGTTAACGCCGTTCCCGGCACAACCTCGCGCCATGTGCCTACTGCAAGCAGCCGCCGCACCTGACCGTTGTTCAAGGCCGGGACGGCGTGTTCGTGAAAGAGCTGCTCGTCGGCGGTGAGCCGCCCACCTCCACGCCATGCGCTCGCCGCTACAATGCGTACAACGGCGACGAGGATGAGCAGGCTCCACCAGAAGAGTCCTCCGGCGTCATACTCGACAACGGAGGACGCGACGGTGCCAACGATGCCCGCCACAAGAGCCAGCCAGCGGACAAGCCCGATGGTGGGCATAGCAACGGCCACCACCACCAGAAAGAGGGCGATGTGGCGGAAAAGCGCGTCGGGGGCGAGGACTTCGGAGAGCCAAAGCGACATGATGCCAAGCATACGCAATTTGTACCGCTAGAGCGACCAGCCAAATCAGGCCAGCTTTCCGCCAACCGCTGCGAGTGCTTCGGGAGTATCGACGTCAAGCGTTACCGCAGGGCCGAACTCGACTTCGGTGACGGCGTCGCGATTTGTCTCAATGATGCGCCGCCCACCGCTGTCGCCGACAACTGCCATCAGGTCCGGGAAAAACTTGCGCGACCAGATGACCGGGTTACCCCGCTGACCGTCGAAGGTCGGCACGACGATCCCGTCAGCGTGAAAGGCGTCGATGAGACGATCGACAGTCGCAGCAGTCACGCCTGGCATGTCGCCCAGGAGGACAACGACCCCATCGACGTCCGCCGGCAGACTGGCAAGGCCCGCCCGAAGCGACGTCGACAGCCCGTCAGCAAAATCCGGATTGTGGACACGCGTGAAATCGAGACCCTCGAGCGCCGATTCAACCGCGCCCGGGGCGTGACCGGTAACGACGGTGAGTTCAGTGACGCCACTGCCGAGCGCAGCTTCCGCTGCTATCCGCACCAAAGGCGTGCCATCGACGGTGGCGATGAGCTTGTTGGCGTCGCCCATACGCAGCGAAGAGCCCGCAGCAAGCAGCAGCGCCGCAATTTTCGGGGCCGTACCAGCACGCGGCTGCGGACGCGACGCGATCTCGCTGAGTAAGCCGCCGACACCAAGGGCCGCGATGTCCTCTGACGTAACGTCGATGCCGGCGAGCAGGCGGTTCAGTA
>JAYTZZ010000231.1:0-6942 GCA_043741595.1 Hyphomicrobiales bacterium
GCAATTCCGCCATGTCTGGCCAGTGCAAATTGCCTCAAATGGAAACGGTTTTCTCCGCCTTCTCATGAATTTGGATCGCTGTGCCTCCCGCTGGCAACGCCCGGGCGACAGAGTGCGGGCGTTCGACAGGGAAGGGGCCCGCCCATGCGCGTCTTCGCCATCCAGCAGTTCGCGTTTATCGCAACAGCCGCAGCGTTCCTGTTCGTCGGCGCGATCATCGCCGGGCTGATCTAGACCAACAATTCTCACGTTGGAGGCGTAACCGCTTCCTTGTTCCATCTCGTCCAGCGACCATGATAGTGGGCGCGACCGAGGATGACCGTTGCTCCGGGTGGCCAGATCGTCAAGCGGATCCCCGCAGAGCCATCAATCTCATCCTGTTCAACGCGGAGCCAGGCTATTGGTGCGCCAGCCGATGCGCGTGCGCCAGCCTTCAACAACGCTGTCTCGATGCGTTCGCGAGTGGCTTCCGGCAAATATTGCCAGACGATGGTATGAAACAGAACGCGCGTGCGCCCGGCGACGGGCTCAGCGTTGAGCCGTTCTTCGACCCAATCAGCCGCATCGGCCCGCTCGACGCGCCATGGAGCCCGTGCTGCGACCGCCAGCGCCGCTTCGATGCGCGCCAGACGATCGAGTTGATCGGCCCAGACGTAGGACATAAGTCTCTCGCGATCCTCGGGCGCGGACGGATCGAGCGGGCGTACGTCGCAGCCAGCGCGGTCGACGACAACCAGACGCGTGTCGAGCGACGGCGGATTTCCTTCCCAGCGTGAGGTGATCCGGACCGCGGTGTCCGTCGCTCCCCAATGACCGACCCCAAGATCGTAACGGTATCTGTCGAACGCGAGGTTGAGGCCGGCGCTGGAGCCGATCTCGAAAAGCTGAAGCGGCAGCCGGGTCAACTGAGCGATGATCAGGCAACCGCCGAGGATCACGTTCGACCGCGCGACTTCGTTAGTCTGGGGAGGGCTGTCGAGGTAGGCGGTGAGAAACGAATCGTGCTCGGCAATCGCCTTCTGAATGGCTGACCACAGGGTGTCCGAGTTCGTCGGATTAGGAGGATAGGCGGCGGTAAGGGCAGGGCTGCGGTCCGACCGAGCGAGCGCGTGGAGACCGCCAACAGCACGAATCGCCAGGGCGTCGTACCGGGGGTTTCCCGGCCATTCGCCGATCCGTCGTGAAAATTGACTGTCCGGTTCCAGGCGGTCGGCCAGCAATCGGCACACGAGCGCCGTGAAGGGCGAGCCGAGGTCCGCCGAGCCGTCCGCCTGCCGGTGGAAGTTTTCCGCGATGTCTGGGGGAAGCGCCATCCCACGCATTTTTGCACACCGCGACACGCGGCGTCACCGGCCGTATACATCCGTCCGCGTTTCCGCCGAACGGGAGAACAGCGTGGGCCGCACGCAACGACTGCTGACACTTATGGACGCGCTCCGGCGGCATCGTCGGCCAGTAACGGCCGCGAGCCTTGCCGGCGAATTGTCCGTGTCGGTGCGCACGATCTACCGCGATGTGCAGTCGCTGGTCGGGCTCGGCGCGCCGATCGATGGCGAAGCGGGCCTCGGGTATCTCTTGCGTGGAGGATTTTTCCTGCCCCCCCTGATGTTCGACGAAGACGAGTTGGAGGCGCTGGTGCTGGGCGCCCGTCTCGTCGAGCGTCAGGGCGATCCGACACTTGCGGCGTCCGCGCGGAATGTTCTCGCCAAGATCGCAGCGGCCGCACCGAAAGATTTGCGCGATGCTATGGGCGACACCAGCTTCTGGGTGGCGCCCGGTCCTCAAGGCGAGACTCCGGCGCTGAAACCGATGCGGGAGGCCATCCGCCGCGAGCACAAGGTAGCGATCGTCTATGGCGACGAGAAGGGCGCGGAAACGCAAAGAGTTGTGTGGCCGATCGCGCTCGCGTTCTACGAAGGCAAACAGACCGTCGCCGCCTGGTGCGAGCTGCGAGCCGGCTTCCGCAATTTTCGCACCGACCGCATCAAGACATTGGAGTCGACAGCGGAACGCTATCCGAAGCGGCGTGCCGTGCTGATCAAGGAATGGCGCGCGGAGAACCAGATACCGGATCGGGAGTAGGGGGCAGGGCGTCCTCCGATCGGCGTCGGCTGGATCGTGGGACGGTGTTATAATATTGAGCCAGTGCCGGGAGGGCGGGCCGATTGGGAGACTCGATGGCCGACGATCCGCAAGGCTGGTCGCGCGAGTTCAAGGAACTCGGGGCTGCTCGGGTTCGCTCAAGCCTGATGACCGGCCAATGGAAGCGAGAAAAACGCGCGGCGGCGAGGATGTGGATCGAAACCGCCGACGCGCGAGCCTGGCAGGAGGCTCGCGGCGCCGACGTATCGGATTCGCGCTCGTTCATCACCCGTCTCAGAAGCGCAAAATGGTGGCGTTATGCCGGTCCGGCAATGATGATCGCGGTTGGCATCGGACTCGCGCTGCGAAGGCTCTATGCCGGATGATTGGCTGCTGACACCCTCTGGCATCGCAGTGGCGGATGGTGTGCCCGACGACCTTTCGTCATTGGGAGCAGAAGACGATGAGCCTCAAAACCTATCACGGCGGCTGCCACTGCGGCGCCGTCCGCTTTGAATGTGACGTCGACCTCGCCGCCGGTACCGCGCGGTGCAACTGTTCGTTCTGCACCAAGAATCGCACGTGGAATGTCATCATCAAACCGCAGGCTTTCCGGCTTCTCCCGGGCGAGGACGAGATCTCCGACTACCAGTTCGGCACCAACGCCGGGCACCACCTGTTCTGCAAGCATTGCGGTATCCGCTCGTTCGAGCGTGGCCACCTCGAGCAGATCGGCGGCAACTACGTCTCGATCACGGTCACGTGTCTCGATGACGCCACGGTGGACGACCTGATGTCCGGACCGATCACGTTTGCCAACGGGCGCGACAACGCCTGGCGGAACGTGCCGGCCGACATACGCCACCTTTGACGGACGGCGTTTCCTGACGTATATGCCTCGGCCATGATCCGCGCGTCCGCCACCTATGCGTTCTGGTTTAGCTATCCGCTCACCGGCGGAGCTAGGGACGCGCGCTTGATCTGACGATCCGAAAAAGCCGAAATCCCGAAGCCGCCAGCCACCTGGCGGCTTTTTTGTTGGCCGCCGGAGGGAACTCAAGAAGGAGCCCGAGCCGTGCCGCACACTACCGACGACCTTCGCATCCTCGCGATCAAGGAACTCAGCACGCCCGCCGAGGTCATGCGCGAATATCCGCGGACCGCCACCGCTACGCAAACCGCGAGCGGCGCACGGCGCGCGTTCCACGAGATTCTCAGCGGCACGGACGACCGCATCGCGGTCATCGTCGGGCCGTGCTCCATCCATGACCCGGCGGCGGCGCTCGACTACGCGGCGCGGCTTGCCGAAGTGCGCAAGAGGCTCGGCGGCTCACTCGAAGTCATCATGCGCGTCTATTTCGAGAAGCCCCGCACGACCGTCGGCTGGAAGGGGCTGATCAACGATCCTGACCTCGATGGCTCCTTCGCCATCGACAAAGGACTGCGCCTCGCGCGAAACCTGCTGCTCGAGATCAACAATCTCGGACTGCCGGCGGCGTGCGAATTTCTCGACATGACAACACCGCAATACATCGCCGACCTCGTCGGGTGGGCGGCGATCGGCGCGCGCACGACCGAGAGCCAGGTGCATCGCGAGCTGGCGTCGGGCCTGTCGTGTCCGGTCGGTTTCAAGAACGGCACCGACGGCAACGTGCGGATCGCGATCGACGCGGTACGGTCGGCAGCGGAGCCGCATCATTTCCTGGCGGTGACCAAGGAAGGGCGCTCGGCCATCGCCTCCACGACCGGCAACGAGGACTGTCACATCATCCTCCGCGGCGGGAAGACCCCGAACTACGACCGCGCGAGCGTGGAACTGGCCTGCGCCGAGGCGGCGCGTTCTGGCATCCGGCCAGTGGTCATGATCGACGCCAGCCACGCCAACAGCGCCAAGAAATACGAGAACCAGCGGTTGGTGGTGGACGACGTTGCCGGCCAGATTGCTGACGGCGACCGGCGTATCATCGGCATGATGGTGGAAAGCAACCTCGTCGCCGGGAAGCAGGATCTCATCCCCGGAAAGCCGCTGACCTATGGGCAGAGCATCACTGATGGCTGCATCGGCTGGGACACGACGGTGCAGGTTCTGGAGAGGCTGGCGGCCGCGGTCGAGGAGCGGCGGCGCGTGGCGAGGCAGCGGGTGGCGTGAGGACTGCTACTGACAGCGTCTGACAGGTTTGCTGCTACGATCTTCGTATGAAGAAGTCGAAAGCCGTCCAGATCCTCAGCGCCCGCGCGCTGAGCCGCGCGCTGCTCGCCCGCCAGATGCTGATGGAACGATCGGAGATGTCGGCAGCATCCGCGATCGAGCATCTGCTCGGCATGCAGGCGCAAGTGCCGAGCGATCCGTATTACGGTCTCTGGTCGCGGCTGGAGGATTTCGATCCGCAGGAACTGTCGGAGCTGATCGAAAAGCGCAAGGCGGTACGGATCGGCGTCATGCGCGGCACGATCCATCTTCTGACCGCGCGCGATGCGCTGGCATTGCGTCCGCTGGTGCAGCCGATCCTCGACCGCGTTCTGGTTTCTAACGCGGAAACGAAAAGCATCCGTGGCATCGATCTGACGGAGTTCACCGAGGCAGGGCGGGCGGCGGTGGAAGAGAGGCCAATGACGTGGGCCGAGATCCGCAAACATCTCGCGGCGCGCTGGCCGGAGCACGATGCCGTGGCGATCCTGCGCGCGGTGCAGTTTAAGCTAGCGCTGGTGCAGGTTCCGCCTCGAGGGCTTTGGCGGAGAAGCGGAGCGCCGCGCGTTGCGACGCTGGAGACGTGGCTGAAGAAGCCGCTGGCAAAACCCTCGCCGGATAAGATGGTGCTCCGCTATCTCGCCGCGTTCGGGCCGGCGAGCGTGATGGATGCTCAGGCCTGGTCGGGGCTGACCAAGCTCGCGCCGATCTTCGAGGCGCTGCGGCCGAAACTGGTGACATTCAGGGACGACACCGGCCGCGAATTGTTCGATCTCCCCAACGCGCCACGCCCAGACGAGGATACGCCGGCGCCGCCGCGCTTCCTGCCGATCTACGACAACGCCATCCTCGGCTTCGCCAACCGCGACCGCATCCTGCGCCCTGGCTTCGGCCCGAAGCGCAAGCTGTTGGAAAACGCGTGGGTGAAGAGCTTCCTGCTGGATGGCTTCGTATCGGGATTCTGGAAGGTGGATGAGGGGAAAGCGAGCGCGACGCTGATCCTCGAACCGTTCGGAACGCTGACCAAGACGGATATGAGCGCGCTCACCGCAGAGGGAAAGCGGCTCCTGAAATTCGTGGCACCCGAGGCGACAAAGACCGACGTGAAGTTGGGGAAGGCGTACTGACCGGCGAAGGCCGTGCTAGACCAAGAAAAAGTAGCCGCGCCCGCTAAGGGATCACTAGTTCGATCAGGAACGGCCCGCTGCGCCGGTTGGCGTGGGTGAAGAGATCGGCGAACTGCTCCATCGTTTCGGCGCGGGCGCCTTCGACGCCGAAGCCCGCGGCGATCTTCACCCAATCGATGTCCGGATTTCCCAGACAGAAGAGTTCGCGGGAGGCGGCACCGCCTTTCGCGCCGACATTGACGAGCTCGTCGATCAGAATCGCGTAGCGCCGGTTCGACAGAATGACGGTGGTGACGTCGAGCCTCTCGCGCGCTTGTGTCCACAAAGCCTGCACCGTGTAGAGCGCCGAGCCATCGGCCTGGAGAGTGACGACGCGGCGGCCGGGCGCGCCGACAGCGGCTCCGGTGGAGAGCGGCAGCCCGTCGCCAATCGTACCGCCGGTCAGATGCAGCCAATCATGGGGTGGTGCATTCTCCGTCCCGGGGTAAAGGGCGAAGCCGAAGGTCAGCGCTTCGTCGACGATGACGGAATTTTCGGGAAGCAGCGCTGTGAGAGTCTGCGCCAGCGCCTCCGAGGTGACGGCGCCTTTCGCGGGCTGCGATGCGGTGACGGCGGCAGGCGCTCGCGCGCGGAGGGCGTGGAGACCGCTCGCTAGTCGGGCGAGGGCATCCGGGCCGTCTTGATCGGGACGCGCCAGGACATGCACCGTGCAGTCGGGTGCGTGGATGCGGCCAGGCTTGCCGGGATAGGCGAAGAAGGCGATCGGCTCGATGGCGTTGACGAGGATCAGGTGCTTGATGCCGGCGAGCGCGGCGATGCCCTGATCGATGGGGTAGGGGATGCGGCCGATCGCATGGCGACCACGACCGCGTTCGATCCGCGTGTTGAAGGTCTCGGCGCTGAGGCGCGCGCCTGTCGCGGCCGCAATGCGATGGGCGTTGGCGAGCGCACCCGCACGGAGCGAGTCTCCCGCAAGCAGGATGAGCGTCGGTTCGCCAGAGTCGAAGATAGGATACAGCGACCGCAAGGTCTCAACGTCGACAACCTCCGGCGGCGGCACGGGCAGGGGCGCGGCAACAATGCCGCCCTCGTTCCACGACGCATCCGACGGCAGGATCAGCGTCGCAACGTGGCCGGGCGCGATGCGCGCGATCTGGATTGCCTCCGCCGCGTCGGTACCGACGTCTTCCGCGCGTCGGGTAACGCGCGTCCACCCGGATACGGCGCGCGCAAAACCTTCCGTGTCGGACGCAAGCAGTGGATCGAGCGGCTTGTGGTAAGTCGCCTGGTCGCCGACGATGTTGAGAAGGGGCACGCGTCCGCGCTTGGCGTTGTGCAGATTGGCGAGGCCGTTGGCGAGACCCGGCCCGCAATGAAGCAGCGTCGCGGCAGGCTTGCCGGCCATGCGCGCGTAACCGTCGGCGGCGCCGGTGACCACACCTTCGAACAGGCCGAGAATGCAGCGCATCCCGGGCACGCGATCGAGCGCGGCGACGAAATGCATCTCGCTGGTGCCGGGATTGGCGAAGCAGGTATCGACACCGG
>JAYTZZ010000232.1:0-6920 GCA_043741595.1 Hyphomicrobiales bacterium
TGGTTCATGCCCCTCCTCCATCTCGATGTGTCGCTGCGCTTCGTCCAAAATATCAAGCTGGTCGAGCACCTTACGCGGGGGACCGCCGCGACCATGCGAGCGCCGCGGCTTGAGCTTGCGGGCGCGGAGAAGGCGGCAGTCGAAGCGCTGGTGGCGACCGCGCTGAAGACGCGGCCGGATTTGGCCAGATACGCCTCTAGAGAACGCTAAAGCCCTTCACGAACGGGTCGCGGTCGTCGAGGAAGATCGTGTTGTGGCCGGTGATCCAGGCTTGGCCCGCAATCGACGGGACGATCGCGGGGTAATCGCCGACTTTCGCCACCGCCTCGACCCGGCCGAAGAACAGGCTGCCGATGATCGACTCGTGGATGAAGTCGTCGCCGACCTTCAACACGCCGCGAGCGGCGAGCTGGGCGATGCGCGCCGACGTGCCGGTGCCGCAAGGCGAGCGGTCGATCGCCTTCTCGCCGTAGAATACGGCGTTGCGGGCATAGGCTCGTGGATCATGCGCTTTTCCCGCCCACAGGATATGGCGGAGGCCAGTGATGGTCGGATTCTCCGGGTGGGTGAACGTGTACTTCTCGTTGACCAGCCGGCGAATGATCGGCGACCGCTCCTGGATGTCGAAGGCGCTGATGTCGTCGAGGTCGCGGTAGAGCTCCTGCGGTTCGATGATGGCGTAGAAGTTGCCGCCGTAGGCAACGTCGAACTTGATCGTGCCGAAATCCGGCACGTCGACCGAGAGGCCGGTTTGATAGAGGAACGACGGCACGTTGCGAATGCGAACCTCGACGACGTTGCCGTGGTTGTCGCGGGTGTATTCGGCATCGACGATGCCGGCGGGAACCTCAAGGCGCAGCCTCCCCTCGACACGCGGCTTGACCAGTCCCTCCTCAAGCAACACCGTGATCGTGCCTATGGTGCCGTGGCCGCACATCGGCAGGCAGCCGCTGGTCTCGATGAAGATCAAAGCCGCGTCGGTGTCGTCGCGCGTCGGCTCGTAGAGGATCGAGCCTGACATGACATCGTGGCCGCGCGGCTCGAACATCAGGCCGGTGCGGATCCAATCGTAGTCGCGGATGAAGTGCTGACGCTTCTCGCTCATGGTAGCCCCGTGGAGCGGCGGGCCGCCACCGGCGACGACGCGGACAGGATTGCCGGCGGTATGGGCGTCGATGCAGAAGAATGTTTTCCGGCTCATTGGAAACGCTCGATCCCGAAGGGCTCAAGATTGCGCTCGCGCGGGCGCAGCGACAGCAGCCCGGCGGCGTGGCGGGCGGTGACAGCCGACAGTGTCAGGCCGTGGTGGCCATGGCCGAAAGCGAAGACGATGCGCGGGTCCTTCGGATGGGACCCGATGACGGGAATGGAATCGGGAGTCGCCGGGCGCGCGCCCATCCATTCCTTGCCGCCGGTCTCCGGCAAATCCGGAAAGTAGCGGCGCGCCTTCTTGCGCATGGCCGCGGCGCGGGCGAAATTCGGCGGGGCGTCCACGGCGGCAAGCTCGACTGCGCCGCCGACGCGGAGACCCTCGCTGACCGGTGTGGCGACAAAGCCGTGGGCCGAAAAGAAGATCGGCATGGGGATGGAGAAGCCCGGATCAGAGTACGTCGTGTTGTAACCGCGCTCGGCTTCAAGCAGGACGCTCAGCCCGAGCTTGCGGACAAGGTCACGCGACCAGATGCCGCCGGCGATCAGCACCCGGTCGAACGGAAGTACCGTACCGTCGGTGGTGACCACCGCAACGCCGTCGCCGTCGGGGCGGACATCGTCGACGGTGGCGGTCAGGAGCCTGGCACGGGCCGCGATCGCCTTACGGAGTCCGGTGAGCACTTCGAGCGGGCTCGTCACCGACCATGAGTCGGGCGCGAACAGGGCGCGCTCGAACCCGCCCTTCAGCGCCGGCGCCATCGCCATCGCTTCAGCCGGCGTGACCTCGCGATAGTCGACGCCGTAGCGCGCCCGCTCCTTCCACTCGCCGAGGCCTGAGCGATATGCCGCGTCGGTGTCGTAGAGATAGAGCGCGCCGTTCCGGCGCATGTACAGGGGGAGCTCGGCGCGGCGAGCGAGCTCCTGATGATCGGCAAGGGCCGTCTTCATCAGGAACCCCATCGCAGCGGTAGCATGATCGACCTGGCTCGGCCGCGCGGACAGAACGAACCGCGCAAGCCACGGCGTCAGCGCGGGCAGATCGCGGGCGCGGAGCGACAGAGGGCCGAGCGGATCCAGCAGCCAGCCGGGCACGGACGCCAGAATGCTCAGGCGCGCCATCGGGGAAATTTCCTGAAGCGTGATGACGCCGGCATTCCCGGTGGATGCCGGCCGGCCCTCGGGATCGCGCTCGAAGAGCGTAACCTCGAAGCCCTCGGCAACAAGCCAGACGGCGGCGGCAGTGCCCACGATACCACCACCGACGACCGCGACCGTGGTCATTTCGCGTTGTCGCGCAGGAAATTGCCGATCTTGACCACCGCGCCGGAGCGCTGGCTCTCGATCGAGGCGAAGACCAGCGCCGAAGCATGAACGTTGGCGGCGACGTTGGTTTCCATCTCCGGCCCGCCATCAAGCCACCGGCAGAACTTCTCGATCAGCCAGGTGTTCAACCACTTGGGCTGGGTAAGGAGCGAGACCTTCTCGCCCTGCCCTTCGCGACTTCGCTGACGGGGAAGACCGGTGCGCGTGAAAATCTCGATCTCGCGGTTGTTGAGAATCGCCGTGCCCAGCTCGCAATCAACGCGGACGTATTCGCGCGTCCAGTCGTTGAGGCCAACGGCTGTCGTCGACGAACCCTCGTAGACCCCGCGCACTCCGTTCTCGAAAGTCATGACGACAATACCGTCGGTATCGCCGACGTACTTAGCCCATTCCGGCTTCCACGTGGAGGCATAGAGCGTGTCGCAGGTTGCGTTGGCGAGATCGGCGATCATGTCGAGGTGATGGACGGCACCCTCAATCATCAGCGGGTTCGGCATGGTGTGGCGGAAGAGAGCGCCCCAGTCCATGTGCTCCCGCATGTCGGCCGCGTAACGGCAGCTCACGGTGTTGACCGCGCCGAGGCGCCCGGAACGGATGATCTCGCGGAGCGTCGTCTTGTCCTGATCGAAGCGGTGACTCATCGTGACCGCCATTTTGCGGCCGGCCTTCCTGACATTGTCGGCGATACGGAGTGTCGCCGGCATGGTATCGGCGATGGGTTTCTCGCAAAGGATGTCGACGCCATTGGCGATGGCCACGTCGATAACCGCCTCATGGAAATTGGGCGGCACCACGACCGTGCCGAAGTCCGCCTTGTTGGCCTTGAAGGCGGCCACCGGATCCGTGTAGCAGGCGCTCGAAGGTAGACCGAGAATGGAGCGGCCAAGCTCAAGCGCCTTTTCGTCGACATCGACAAGGGCGACGACCTCGATCGTGCCGTCGGCGATGTTGGCCGCCAGAAACTCGGAACACCATCGGCGGCCGAATGAACCGACGCCGACGTGGATGACCTTCTTCGGCATTTGGACCGCAAGAATCCATCCTTCGGCCCTGAGACGCAAGTCTAAGAAGGACGGAAAACGACGGAAAATGAAGAGGTTGGACGCGACGGCTGCGGTTCTGATTCTACTTGAAGCTCAGACCGCCTATGACGCCGGCGACGGCCTTCCCTATGGCCAGATGGGCGTCGGGATCGAGATGAAAGCCATCGACCACGCTTGATTTGGCCACCGAGCCTGCATCGAGAAAATGCACGCCACGCTCGGCCGCCACCGCCCGATATTGCTTCGCGAGGTCATGCGACGTCGCCGGCGCGCCGGCAAACAATTCAGCATGCATCGGCAGCCGATCAAGGATGATGGGCGGACAGACGACGAGAACCTCTGGCGTGCCCCCGTTCCGCCCCGAGCCCGAAGCCTGGACGAGTTGAACCAGCGCACCAACCCCTTGGGCGACCTCCCATGCCGACTTGTGAAATCGCGCCTTCATATCGTTGGTACCGAGCATGATGACGACGACGTCGAGCGGCTTGTGGGTGTGGAGCGCGACCGGCAGGAATCGCGCACCGTTTTTGTCCGGATTGAACTCGACCGGATCGTCACTGACGGTCGTGCGGCCGCCCAGCCCCTCTTCAAGGACCAGCCAATCTACCCCCAGATTCGCGCGGAGCACGCCCGGCCAGCGCTCGTCTGGCGCGTAGCGGTCGTCGGGACGCGCGACGGTCGCCGCGCCCCATGTGTTGGAGTCGCCGTAGCAGAGGACGCTTTTCATGGATTTCGTACTCACTCGATGAACGGTTCGGTTTGCAGACGCCGGCCGACAAGAAACGCATCGGCGACGAGGCGGAGGGGGGCAACATCAATGTCGGAGCTGCCAGTATCGAGGATCTCGCGGAAGCGCTGGTAAATCTGCTCGTACTCGCTGGACTTCTCTTCCACGACGAGCTTGCCGTTGTGGGTGAGTTTCGCGCCACCGTTCTCAAGATGGAGTTTCTCGCCGTCGACGGTTTCGATCACGATCTCCCACGTCTGCGGGCCCGTCTGGCGCCAGTCGAACACGGCGGTGAGGTCGGCGTCCGGCGCGTCGGTCGAGAAGACGAGGCTGGCGGCAATAGGCGCGTCGCAGTTCGCCGGGAAGGTCAGCTCGGCCGACTTGACGAAGATCGCGGTCGGCATGATGCGCGAGACAATGGAGAGCGCGTTGATGCCGGGATCAAAAACGCCGAAGCCGCCGGAGGTCCAGATCCATTTCTGGCCGGGATGCCAGCGGCGGACGTCTTCCTTCCAGTTCACCGCCATGCGCTTGACCACCTTGCCGGCCAACGCCTTCTTCGTCGCCACCACGGCGGCGTTGTACTGCGAATGCCAGGTGGTGAAGAGCACCTTGCCCTTCTCGGCGGCGAAGACGACGAGGTCGTGCAACTCGCTCAGCGTCGCGGCCGGCGGCTTCTCCAGCATCACGTGTTTCCCGGCAGCGAGCGCCTCATGAGCGGTGGCGTGACGGGCCTGCGGCGGCGTGCAGACGGCCACAACGTCGATATCGGGCACCGCCCGATACATCTCCGCAGGCGTCTTGAAGGTCGGAACGCCGGGGACCGTGAGGCCGCGCTGACTGGTGATGGCGACGAGCTGGAAGGCCTTGTTGCCGGCGATCACCGGCACGTGCTGGTCGTGGGCGATCTTGCCGAGACCGATGATCCCAACCTTCCAGATAAGCATAGTGGCGTAGTCTCCCCGTAATTTCCCGGCGCGAGCGGGGCGCATCCTATACGAGCGGCGTGTTCAGGAAATACCCCCGCGGAACTAGATTGTGGGGTCGGACTTCGGTGCTGCCGACGCCCGGCGGACGCCTCCTGCCGCTGCCGGCGTGAACATGCATCCGCCGACGGGCGTCTGGATCACCATCAGGGCGCCGTGACGATAGAGCCGGCCAACGAATCCGGGGTCGTCGGCAATGGCGATCACCGTAGCACCGCGGACCTGGAGGATGTATCCGTCGGCGGCGACGACTGCGCTAAGCGCCGCTGCGGCGCCTCGGGCGATGACGGCGACGGGCACGCCGGCGGACTGGAACAGCGTCAGAACCATCATCGACCCGAGCCATGCTGCGAGCACGAGCGGCACGCCGATCAGGATGGGACGAATGCTGCGCCAGTGCATGGGGCGTCAAGTCTTTCCTGATTCGTCTGTCGCCCGACAAGATAGGCCAGCCGCCATCAGCCGCCAGAGCGAAGGTCCCGGAAGCGGTGCTTTTTCTGGTAAGCATCGGCTTCGATTGGCGCATTTGGGGCGAAAAATTGGAACAAACGTGGCGATGGTTCGGGCCCAGGGATCCAATACCGCTCAAGCATATCGTGGAGGCAGGAGCAACGGGCATCGTGACTGCGCTCCACCAGATTCCGGGCGGGACCGCGTGGAGCGAAGACGCAGTCCGCGAGCGGCAGGCGACCATCGCCGCGGCGGGGCTCGTCTGGTCCGTGGTCGAGAGCATCCCCGTCACCAACGCGATCAAGGCCCGGACGGCGAAATGGCGGGAGGATGTCGACGCGTGGAAGGCGTCGCTCCGGGCGCTCGGCACAGCCGGCATCAAGACCGTCTGCTACAATTTCATGCCGATCGTCGACTGGACGCGGACCGACCTCGCCTACCCGCTGAAATCCGGGCTAGCGCTCCGCTTCGATCTCATAGACTTCGTCGCCTATGACGCGTTCGTGCTGAAGCGGCCGAACGCCGCCGCCGACTATGCCGCTGACATCGTTTCCGCGGCCGAGTTGCGATTCAAGGACATGAGCGCGGCTCGGCAATCGGAACTCGAACGCATCATCCTTGCTGGACTGCCGGGATCGGATTTCGCCTACGATCGCGCCGCGTTCCTTGCATAGCTCCGCGACTATGCCGGGATGAAGCCCAACGACCTCCGGACAAGCCTTGCCGATTTCCACCGGGAAGTCGTGCCGGTCGCGGAGGAGGAAGGCATTCGCCTCGACATCCATCCCGACGATCCACCGATTCCTTTGTTTGGCTTGCCGCGTGTGGTCTCGACGGAGAGCGATGCCCGGGCCTTGCTGTCCGCGGTTGACAGTCCAGCGAACGGTCTCACCTTCTGCGTCGGATCTTACGGCTCGCGTGGCGACAACGACCTCGTCGCCATGGTCAAGGTATTCGCGCCGCGCATCCAATTCCTGCACTTCCGCAATGTGAAGCGAGACGGAACGGGTTCATTTACAGAGGCGGAGCATCTCGGCGGCGATGCGGACATGGTGGCGATCATCGCTGCGGTGCTTGACGAGGAGCGCCGCCGGCGCAGCGAGGGACGCACCGATGCGGAGATACCTTTCCGGCCCGATCACGGACACCTGCTGGCCGCCGACCCGGTCAAGAACGCCAATCCCGGCTATTCCTATCTCGGCCGATTGAAGGGGCTCGCCGAACTTCGCGGTTTCGCCA
>JAYTZZ010000233.1:0-6916 GCA_043741595.1 Hyphomicrobiales bacterium
ACCTGAGGCGCGGATTCTATCGAGCATCTTCTGAAAATTCTCCGCCAGTCTCGCTTCGATCTCCGGCCGTTTCTCGAGCCGGCTGAGAAGCATCGCCGCTGCCTCGATGGTGGATAGCCCTTCGCGGCGCGGCTCGCGGCGGAGTTTGCCGTAGAGCGAAGGGTAGCGCGGATTGAGCGCCACGCGCTTGCCCTTCAGCACCCACGCGTTCCGCCACCACAGTGTCTTGGCCTGGCTCCAGGTGCCGTCGAAGACGACGACGCCTTCGATCCCGGCGAGCGCCCGGTCCTGATCGGGAACGGCGTTGCCCTTCTTGTCGAGCACGACGACCTCGCGGCCCTTGGGAAAATCGCCGGGTCGCGCCGAGCCGAGATGGAGGATCGCCCAGCGTTTCGGATCAGCCGGGCGGCCAAGCGCCTTGGCGAGGCTAGCCCACGACAGGCCGACCTTGAAAATCGCGTTAGTAAGGCTGACCGCGGTGAGCCGCGCCGTACCCAACAGTTTGTCCTGTTCCTGAGGATGCTGGAGGATGAGAAGGCCGACGCGATTGTCGATCGGCACCACCTCGTCGCATACCGACAACGACATGGGCTTAAGGCAGCGCGGGCAGATGGGCTCGTCGGCCTCGAGAGGCAGCGGTGCGGTTTCGTTCATCGGCCAGCTTTTAGAACTTGTAGCCAGCGGAAGCGAGGAACAGTCGGAGGCGCTCCGGGAACTTCAGCACCGTCCGTTCCTTGCGCGCGCATTGATCGGGGTCGTCGCCGTTCGGGCAGACTTCCTCGCCTTCGTCGGTAGTGAAGTCCCAATGCGAGTTGATCTCCTGCCATGCCTCGGCGCCTTCGCCGAGCCGGATCTTCTCGCCGAGCCACCCGGCCATGAACCCTGGTGATTTCCACCGCTCCTCCGGCTCGATCGAGTCCTCGATCTCCTTCAGCCACGCCCGATGCGCGCCGAGGAATCTCGTGTCGGTGGTAAGATCGATCACCTTGCCGCCGCGCACGGTGTAGATGACGCGCGGCGCAGCACTGCACGCGGTGCAGTCGAACCGGTTGATGAAATTGATGTCGACCGTCGCGATCTCGGCGAGCCCGTCGCCGTCGAGGTCCTGGAGGTAGTTGCCGTCGCCGTCGAAATCGCCGACCGGCACCGATACCCATTTGTCGCCGATCTGCTCGGCGATGATGACAGTGCTGCAGCAGCCGCCAGAATAGCTGGAGAAGTAGACCTCGGCCTTGGCGTTGTCCGGGTCCATCTCGGCGATGCTCGCTTCCGCCGCCGGCTCGTCCGACGCCGAGTCGATGCCGGGAGCCTCCAGCACTTTCGTGCCGGCGACCGTCACGTCGAGAATCGGCACATCTGCCTCGGGGTCGATGTCGGCGCGTCGCACCATGGAGATTGTCGCGGTAATGTCGCCTGCGCTGACGGTCGCGGTCGTGGCGCCTTCGATGAATTCGGTGGTCGGGAAGAGCGCCCTGCTTTCCACCGCGTCGTCCGCAGGGCCATCCTGGGCGCGTGCGACCCCCGCGCCGAACGCCAGCAGCAACGCGGCCGCGAGGCACACCCCAAGACGACGCCATACCCACGGACTTGCGGCGGTCAAGCATTCCTCCGGACGAAGGGATCTGGCCGTCACATTACCGCTGACGGCGGGGAGGGCAATGCCGAACTGGCCGCGGACCGCTGCGCTCTGCTAGTTTCCGCAGGATCAGCAGAACCGAGGCCCCTCATGCCCACCAGCCATCTCAAGACCATCCGCCTCAATCTTGCCCGCACGCCGGAGCACCCGGAGGGCAGTGACCAGCATTTCTATCGTTTCACCGCGCCGCTCACCGCCGACGGTCACCTCGACCCGGAGGGTTGGAAGAAGAACCGCGACAAATGTCGCGTCGTCCGCTCGTGGGGCGGTGTCGAAGAAGACATCGGCCACCTCATCCATCGGCCGGGTGGCTCCTGGGGCTTCACCTACGATATCGAAGGCGACGAGGGCGACGAGTCCGGCTTCAAGCTCGGTAGTCACAAGTTCGTTCTCGGCGAATACGTATCGATCCGCGACGACGACGAGAAGCTGACGACCTTCTGGGTGGCTTCCGTCCTCGATGCCTGAAGCTCGGACCACCGGCGCCCGCCTCCTCGCCGAGGCTCTCGTCCTGAACGGCGTAGAGCGCGTCTTCTGCGTCCCCGGCGAGAGCTATCTCGCTCTCCTCGACGCGCTCTACGACACGAAGATCGCCGTCACCGTCTTCCGCCACGAGGGGGCCGCTGCGATGGCGGCGGACGCCTGGGGCAAGCTCACCGGCCGCCCTGGGATCGTCATGGTGACGCGCGGGCCTGGCGCCACCAACGCCTCTGCCGGCATTCATATTGCGCGGCAGGATTCGACGCCGGTTATCATGTTCGTCGGTCAGGTCGCGCGGGGTATGCGCGGTCGCGAGGCGTTCCAGGAAGTCGACTTCCGCCGCATGTTCGCGCCACTGGCGAAATGGGTGGAGGAGATCGACGATCCATCGCGTGTGCCTGAGTTCGTCAGCCACGCCTTCCACGAAGCGACTTCGGGACGGCCCGGTCCCGTCGTCCTGTCGCTGCCAGAGGATATGCTCCGCGAGCCGACCGACGCACGGAGCGCCGCGCCGTGGGTGCAAGTCGAGACCCATCCCGGTCTCACCCAGATGGCGCAACTCCAGAAGTTGCTGTGGGCGGCGAAGAAACCCTTCGTCATCCTCGGCGGCTCGCGCTGGAGCGAGGCGGCAGTCGCGGGCATGAAGCGCTTCGCCGAGCGCTTCGACATTGCCGTTGGCTGCTCGTTCCGCCGCCAGATGCTTTTCGATCACGATCACCCGAACTACGCGGGCGACGTCGGTATTGCTCCCAATCCTGAGCTGGCGAAGCGAGTGAAAGAGGCCGACGTTCTCCTCCTCGTCGGCGGTCGCATGAGCGAGATGCCGTCATCCGGTTACACGCTCATCGACATCCCCGAACCGAAGCAGACTCTTGTTCACGTGCACCCGGGGGCGGAGGAGCTCGGCCGCCTCTATCGGCCGACACTCGCCATCAACGCCAGCCCGATCGCTTTCGTCGCCGCGCTGGAGGGTCTCCAGCCGCCGTCGACCGTCCCCCTGACCGCCGTCGCGCGTGCCGCGCGCCAGTCGTATGTCGCGTGGTCAGAGCCGGTGAAGAACGAAGGTCCGGTGCAACTTGCCGAGATCGTCATCTGGCTCCGCGCCCGTCTCGCCGACGACGCCATTATCACCAATGGCGCTGGCAACTACTCTGCCTGGGTCCATCGCTTCTTCCGCTTCCGCCGCTACGGCACCCAACTCGCGCCGACATCCGGCTCCATGGGTTACGGACTTCCGGCTGCGATCGCGGCGAAGCTGAAGTATCCGGAGCGTGCAGTCGTATGTTTCGCCGGCGACGGCGATCTCCAGATGACGGCCAACGAATTCCAGACGGCCGTTCAGTACCGCGCCGCGGTCATCGCCGTTGTCGTCAACAACGGCATCCACGGCACGATCCGCATGCATCAGGAGCGCGACTATCCCGGCCGCGTCATCGCCACCGAAATCACCAGCCCTGATTTTGCCGAGCTCGCGCGCGCTCACGGCGGCCATGGCGAGACCGTGGCGCGGACGGAGGATTTCGCCCCCGCTTTCGAGCGCGCTGTCGCCAGCGGCAGGCCCGCGATCATCGAGGTGAAATTCTCGGCCGAGGCGATTACGCCTACCGCCACGCTGACCGGGATCAGGGGAAAGTCGCGCCGGTGAGTTCGAAGGCCCTCACCTTCCGCCCCGTCACCAAATCGACGTACGCCGATTTCGAGGCCTTCTTCATGTCCCCCGGCGCGCCGAAATGGTGCTGGTGCATGGTCTGGCGCCGGTCGAGCGCTGAGGCGAAACACAACGATTCCACAGGCCGCAAGCGCCAGATGATGAAACGCATAGCCGCCGGCACGCCAGTCGGACTCCTGGCTTACGACAACGGCGAGCCCGTCGGCTGGGTCTCGATTGCCCCACGCGACACTTACCGCAATCTCGGCGGGCCGGAGGCAAAGGAGGGCGAGGTGATCTGGTCGATCGCCTGCTTCTATGTTCCGCGTAAATTGCGCGGCGAGGGATTGGTACGCGATCTCATTGCCGGCGCGGTGAAGCACGCAAAGAAGCATGGCGCGACCGTTGTCGAGGCTTACCCGGTGCCGCCCGACGCTCCGAGCTATCGCTTCATGGGTTTCATCCCGGTGTTCAAGGAAGCGGGCTTCGAGGACATCGGCATGGCGGGAACGCGGCGGCACGTCATGCGAAAGACAGTGAGTTAGACCGGCGGGGACGAGCTAAAGCAGGCTCCCTTGCGACCCGTCATCCGGCCCCCGGCGTTTGCGCCTCGGCGGTGCCGTTAGCCCACTCGAGACCGCAGCGACGTGTCCGTCGTGGAACTCGATGGCGAGAGCCTTCCCGCGCGGCACGGCCGCGGCCGAGCGCACCGGCTCGCCGTCGGTACTGACGAGAGCGAAGCCTCGCGCCAGCACGCTTTTGTAGGACACTACGTCGAGCAGCTTCGACACCGCCTCCAATTGCGCTTTTAGCCGTTCCATGCGCCGCGCGAACGTCATGCGCTTGCGCTCCCCAGCCGCGACCAGCCGCTCGCCCGCTCGCTCGACCATGCGCTGGAGTCCGCTGATCGACAGACGCCCGCTCGCCTTCTCGAATTCGGTCCGGTGAACGCGGGCGTTGGCAAGCAGCGCCAGGCCGATGCGGCCGGCGAGTTCGTCAAACGTGCGGCGGGCAACGGCAAGCAGTTCCTCTGCCTTCGGTAACGCGCGCGCCGCGCCTCGAAGTTCGCGCCTTCCTGCCTCCAGATGGCGGAGCATCCCGGCGGTCACGCGGCCGCCGAGGCCGTCCACCGCGGCGACCAGTTCCGAGCGCACCGGCACCGCCATTTCCGCCGCCGCGGTGGGAGTCGGCGCCCGCTTGTCGGCGGCAAAATCGATCAGCGTGAAGTCGGTTTCGTGCCCGACCGCCGAGATGAGTGGGATGCTGGACGCCGCCACGGCGCGCACCACGATTTCTTCGTTGAACCCCCACAGGTCCTCGAGGCTGCCGCCGCCACGCGCCACGATCAGGAGATCCGGTCGCGGAAATTTGCCGCCCTCGGCAAATGCGTTGAACCCGGTGATCGCCGCCGCTACTTCCGCCGCCGACGTTTCTCCTTGCACGCGCACGGGCCAGACGATCACTCGCGTCGGGAAGCGATCCGACAGGCGGTGCAGGATGTCGCGGATGACCGCGCCGGTCGGCGACGTGATGACGCCAATGACACGCGGCAGGTAGGGAAGTGGCCGCTTGCGGTCCTCGGCGAAGAGCCCCTCGGCGGCGAGCGCCTTCCGTCGCGTTTCGAGCAGCGCCATCAGCGCGCCGACCCCGGCTGGCTCCAGTGCATCGATGACAAGCTGATATTTCGAGCTGCCTGGGAAGGTGGTCAGCTTGCCCGTCGCGATCACCTCGATTCCATCCACAGGCTTGAAACCGAGCTTTGGCAGTGTCAGCCGCCACACCACCGCCTCCAGCCGCGCCTTGTCGTCTTTCAGCGTGAAGTACGAGTGGCCGGAGGAGTGCGCGCCCTTGAACCCGGAGATTTCGCCGCGCACGCGCACGTACCCGTAGGCGTCCTCGACAGTGCGCCTCAGCGCCGCCGAGATTTCGGAGACTGTATATTCACCGACGTTCGCCGTGGGTTCCGCCATGCCATGAGACGTGCCGCCTCGGGCGCTTCGGGTCAAGCCACACCCCTTGCCGGGAATGCCCATTCAGCCTATCGCCGTCCGCGATGATCCGCGATTTCACTTCCAGCCGCCTGTTCGTTCGTGGCCCGCTATCGGCGGGCGCTGAGGTCGACCTCGATCAGGGACAGTCCAACTACCTCGTCAACGTCATGCGCCTCGGCGAGGGCGCCGGCGTGCTTGTCTTCAACGGCAGCGACGGCGAATGGCAGGGGAGGCTCGTGGCAAGCGGCCGCAAGACCTGGCATCTCGACATCACGGACCAAGCGCGTCCGCAGACGCCGGCTTCCGACCTGCACTACCTGTTCGCACCGCTGAAGCACGCGCGCCTCGACTATATGGTCGAGAAGGCGGTGGAGATGGGGGCAGGGCGTCTTCGTCCTGTGATCACCCGCCACACGCAGGCAAAGCGCGTCAACCGCGAGCGCATGGAGGCGAACGCCATCGAGGCCGCCGAGCAATGCGGCATCCTCTCCGTCCCCGCGATCGATGAACCCGTGCAGCTTTCCGCGCTCCTTACGGCCTGGCCAAACAGCGAACCCACCCGCCGGCTCATCTTCTGCGACGAGGGCGAAACGCGCGCCGATCCGGTCGCCGTCCTTGCCGCCCTGAAGCCGTCGCCGCTTGCCGTACTCATCGGCCCAGAGGGTGGCTTCGCCGACGACGAGCGTGAGGTGCTACGCGCCGCGTCGTTCGTCACCGCCATCCCGCTCGGCCCCCGCATTTTGCGCGCCGACACCGCCGCGGTCGCCGCCCTCGCACTGGTTCAGGCGGCGCTGGGGGACTGGCGGAACAGCCCGCCCGCCCCAGATTAGCGTCACTCCCGGCTGATTGCCGGACTTGCATCGCGCCGCTAATGTGCCCACCCCTCAAGTCGGAAAGACCCCTGAATGGCCCGCGACGCTTCCGACGCGACGCCGATTGAATCACGCGATCAACTCGTTGAAAGGCTGGTTTCCGGTGGCAAGCCGAAGGCGGCTTGGCGCGTCGGCACCGAGCACGAGAAGTTCGGTTTCTACCGTGCAGATCACTCCCCCATTCCCTATGAAGGCGAGCGCGGCATCCGCCGATTGCTGGAGGCGATGGAAGGCCTCCTCGGCTGGCATCCGATCATGGACGGGGAAAACATCATCGGGCTTACCGACC